>CAMZLK010000078.1 GCA_947311475.1 uncultured Desulfocapsa sp. | reverse complement strand
GCGGGATCTGGTCAGTGTGACTGAACTATTGCTGGCTATTATGGCTTGTGATTTTTAAAAGTTGATGGCTAAGTAAAAAACTTCAGATGCGAGGCGCGTATTTTTTTGTTTGATGTCGGCGCACTAGGGTACGTCGTAATTAAACAAAAAATACAGCAACGAAGCAGGTGAAGAGTTTTTACGACGCCATCAACTTTTAAAAATCACAAGCCATAATAGCCAGCAATAGTTCAGTCACACTGACCAGATCCCGCAAATCAAGGGATTCATCAGTGGTATGAACCTTGTCCATACCCGTTGCAATAATAGCGGTTTGAAGGCCGTAACTGTTAAAGATATTCGCATCCGATCCGCCACCTGATACTTCAAAAACAAGCTCCCGTTCAAGAATATCAGCGGCACGTTTTACCCGAGTGATAACCGGATCGTCGTCTCCAATCCGCATAACAGGATATTCAGGCTCCACGGTGATTTCAACAGACGGCTGCCTGTTACCACCCAGTTGAGAAGACCAACCCATTACCACATTGCGAAAGGTTGATTCAATTTCCCTGGTGTAATCTCTAAGTTTTTCAGGAGAATGGGAACGCACCTCCCCTTCAATGGTAATAAGATCCGGTACAATATTTCGTGCCACTCCGCCACTGATCAGCCCGAAGTTTGCAGTGGACTGTTCATCAAGACGACCCAGTCGAAGATCTGCAATTGCACGTGCTGCAAGGCAAAATGCGGAAACCCCCTGCTCCGGATTCAAGCCTGCATGGGCAGAGATACCATGTACCTCAATTTTCAGGCGATTCGCAGCAGGTGCCCCCAGTACAACCCTGTTAATACCTGTTGAATCGAGCGCATAACCGTACCTGGAATGCACAAGACCGGTGTCAAGGTTCTTTGCTCCGAGCAATCCCACCTCTTCACAGGTTGTAAGAATAATTTCCATTGGCCCGTAGGGTAATGCATCTTCGTGAAGAACCCGTATCATTTCAACAATGGCTGCAATACCAGACTTATCATCGCCGCCAAGAATCGTATTGCCCCGAGAAGTAAAAATATCGCCCGTTCGATACACCTGTATGCCACGCCCCGGCGACACCGTATCCATATGGCAGGCGAAAAAGACTGGTTCTTTATTCACAGTCCCGGGGAATCGGGCAATCAAGTTTCCTGAATTTGACCCCGTATGTTTTGCAGATGTATCTTCGGTGACTAATTCTGCACCAAGCTCTGTTAAAAGCTCTGTCATAAAATCAGCCATTGGCTTTTCTTCAAAAGACGGACTGTCAATTTCGCAAAGTTGCGTAAAGCTATCCGCCAATCGTTCTTTATTAATTGAGTAGCTAGTCATTCATTCCATCCTTACTTTTTGCAGAAGGACAACAGCATGACAACTGATTCCTTCCATTCTTCCGGTAAAACCCATTTTTTCTGTGGTGGTTGCCTTTACATTCACCTGATTAGTTTTTACCAGACAGGCCTCGGCTAGAATTTCCTGCATTTTCTCAATATAATTGGCCAGTTTTGGTTTCTGACACACCACTGTAACATCTGCATTTGAGAGTATAAAACCACGTTCTTCCACCAGTTTTATCACCTGTTTAAGCAATGAAATAGAATAAATATTTTTAAATTCTTGATCAGAATCAGGAAAATGAGACCCGATATCACCAGCTCCTAAAGCACCAAGAATTGCATCACAGAGGGCATGGGTCAAAACATCAGCATCAGAATGCCCGGCAAGCCCCATTTCAAAGAGTACCTTCACTCCTCCAAGGACAAGATCTCGATTTTCTGCAAATTTGTGAGCATCATACCCATGACCTATTCGCATGACAGGAGTATTGGATGGCTGCATAATTTTCTCCGCAATGATCAAATCATCAGGCCTTGTAATCTTAATATTGGTTTCAGAACCTTCCACCAGATGAACCCCGGTTCCTGCAAGCTCAAGAAGTGAGGCTTCATCTGTCACGTCACTGTCGCCTGCTGCCGCATATGCAGCCTGAAGAAGCGATACCCTGGCAGCCTGAGGTGTTTGTGCCTGCCAGAGATCTGCCCGATCAACGGTACAAAGAATTCGTTTATCAACATCACCTTTTTTCAGAGTATCCTTCACAGGAACTGCAGCAATGGCTGCTCCATATTTTGAAACTGCATCACAACAATCAGCAATCAGCTGTTGTGTCACCAAGGGCCGCGCACCGTCGTGCACAAGAACAATTTCAACATCTCTGTCAAGAACATCAAGCCCTGCCTTCACCGAATCCTGACGACGCCTACCTCCTGCAATCACTTGCAAGGCATCGTTTGAAAGACCATACTCCTCCAGCAAAAGGTCCGTAAACTCAACTCGATCAGCAGGTACCACAACCACAACCTTATCAACGGAGGAAGAATTGACAAAAGCGCGAACAGTATGGACAAGAATGGGAATACCAACAAGGGAATGGTACTGTTTGGGATGATCCAGACCCATCCTGCTTCCGCTTCCGGCAGCAGGAATTATGGCAACGACTAAGGACATCTTGAAGAATAAAAATCTCTTTAAAAGGTAAGCAGGGTAAGGAAATCTATACTTTCCCTGATGAACTTTGATGAGCTCGCAAAACGCTGAAAATGGAGCGGGCTATAAGCCGTATTCTGTACCCCTTGCGAGGCCATGATCATTTCACTGGGATGCCGGTCACCCGGCACCTCTTGCAACCTACCCGAAGACTTCAGGCGGGCAGCCCTCAAGCGTCTTCCTATTTGGTCTTGCTCCGGATGGGGTTTACCCTGCCCTGCATGTCACCATGCAGGCGGTGAGCTTTTACCTCGCCATTTCACCCTTACCGAACCCGAAGATTCGGCGGTATATTTTCTGTGGCACTTTCCGCCAGTCGCCTGGCGTTCGTGTTACGAACCATCCTGCCCTACGGAGTTCGGACTTTCCTCTCGGGTCTTAACACCCGAGCGACCATGCACCCGCTCCATACCTCTCTATAACGATAATCACCCTGAATTAAAACAAAATAATTTACTACTTCTCTTCCTCAACAGGCTCATGGTACATAATTCGCTGACAGGTAGGACACTCAAAATACTTATCACCACGAAGAAGAAGATTGTACTGTTGGGGAGGAATGGCCATAAAGCAGCCCTGACATATCCCGCCAAGCACATTTACAACACCCAAACCATTCCGATGAGAACGAAGGGTGTCATATTTTTTCAACAGCTGGCTTCCTAATTTATTGGCCTGGGTTTTTCTCTTTTTTTCCTGGGTCTTTTTCTTCTTGTTGATCGCAGCGATTGCCTTCTTGACCTTTTCCGTTTCTTCCTGAAGCAGCTCTGTTTCACCTTTAAAAAGATTTTTATTCTCTTCGATATCTGCGGTAAGTTGTTCCACTTCCTCAAGAATTTCAACTACCTTATCTTCTTTTTCCTTCACACCCTTTTTTCCATCCTCAATCTCTTTCAAGAGGGCTGTCTGTTCACGTCCGGTCTGAACCTGCATCATCTTGGATTGACGATCTTTCACATGTATCATTTCGTCGGCAACTTCCACTTCCAGCATGCGACGCTCTTTTTCAAGAGCATCGATTCGCTCTGTAAGTTTCACGATCGTGGATTCCCTCTCTGCAAGTTCTGCACTTTTGGTGTCGAGTGCATCCTGTTCTTCCTGAATATCGGAATCAATGCTGTCTATGATGTGATCAATGGTCTGCAATACGGTTAGTTGAGCAATTTCTTCGTTCAAGATTCTTCTCCTGTCACTAATTATCTGATAATTTGCTTTTTCTCTATTTTTTCAATTAAGATGGCGTCGTAAAAACTCTTCATCTGCGAGGCGCACATGAAGCTTTTTACTTAGCCATCGAGATTTTAACCTTTTTACGAGTTTATCACTCTTATATATCCTCAGAGTCTACACCACCTGTTTTTCAGTACTGGAATATGGAGTAAGGTAAACATGGCCAGCTGAATGCTGCGAATT
>CAMZLK010000077.1 GCA_947311475.1 uncultured Desulfocapsa sp. | reverse complement strand
CATCAAGCAGAAGCTGATCCATGAGATAATTGTCTGTTTTAAAGCAGGAGAATTAGGTATGTTAACTCGTAAAAAAGGTCAAAAATGGGATGGACTCGTAAAAACTCTTCATCTTCTTCATTACTACAAATTTTCAACCTTTTCAACGTACCTTAGTACGCCGAAAAGATTGAAAATTTCCGTGCCTCGAAGATGAAATTTTTTACAAGTCCATCCCATTTTTGACCTTTTTTACGAGTTAACATACCTAATTCTCCTGCTTTAAAACAGACAATTATCTCATGGATCAGCTTCTGCTTGATGAGCTGTGACGGGAAGGGTAAAAAGAAAGGATGAGCAATGAAATGCATCACCATAAAGAGCCTGACGAGATATTTTACCCCTTAAGTAAAAAGCAATATGCAGAATTTTACTCCATTGAAATGGATGGTTTCACCGGAGATATCAAATTTTACCAGGAGCATTGTGCTGAAGGTTCAAGGATTCTCGAACTCGGTTGTGGTACAGGCCGAATTAGTAAAGCCCTTAGCTCCATGGGTCATGCAGTCACTGGACTCGACCTCTCTTTGGAAATGCTCAGGCAAGTAAAAAATCGAACAGGCAGCACATCAACATATCTCTGTATGGATATGACTCAAATGACATTTACAACCGCATTTGATCATATTCTTATTCCATACAACACACTAAACCTTTTAGAAGATGAAGTCCTCATCAAGCAATGTTTGCAGCAGACATGGCACCATCTAAAAAGAAACGGAACACTCCTTTTACAGCTCCATATTCCCGATAAAGAACTCATACAGATGAAGGGAGAAAAGCGTTTCCAATTTCAAATGTTCACACTCCCCCATGTCAGGGGGAAACTAATAAAAGAGACCTTTTGCTGGTACTGTAATAACACCCAGAGTATTTACCTTGAAGAGCGTTATAGAGTTCGTCCCACCGATGACAACACTTCCCGGGAAGATTACAGTCAGACACTGCAACTCGCCGGCTTTTCAGAAAAACACTGGCTCAGGCTGTTAACACTCTGCGGTTTTCAAAATCTTACACTCTATGGGGGGTATAATTCACGCCCTTTTCGATACGGGAAAGACCCAATATTACTTGTAAAAGCATGCCGAAATTAAACCAAGAATATGTGCCTCGCATATGCCGTTTTTACGTAGCCATCGGAATTTCAACCCTTTTACGAGTTCATCAAAAAAATAAAAAGTTACTAACGCGGGTAAACCGCAAGTAAGTGCCTCGAAGGTCTCTCTTCGTTCGCTATCTGTTGCCTATGCCAATAATTTGAGTTTAAAAAACTCTTGATTTTCTTGTTTTATTACAGCTTTTCAGGAATAAGGCACTAAAAGTCTCATTCCTTGATCTATGTCAAGGTTGAATCTGTTTTGGCAATGTATATTCTCTTCTTAAGATAAGAAATGACCAAAATCCATTTGACAATCATTCCTTTTTGACAGATAGTAACAACAAGTAATTTTTACTTAACCAATATACAGGAGGATTTCCATGTATTGTAATCAGTGTGAACAAACCGCAAAAGGCGTAGCCTGCACCACCATCGGTGTTTGCGGAAAGACAGCAGCAGTTGCCGGACTTGAAGATTTACTTACCCATGCCATTCAGGGACTTTGCATCGTTGCTGATGCTGGTCGTGCGGTAAATGTTATTGACAATGCAATTGATATCTTTGTTTGTGAGTCTATTTTTGCATGCCTTACCAACGTTGATTTTGATCCCGCCCGTTTTGAAGATCTCATTTATAAGACTGTTAAACTTCGTGAAGAGCTGAAAACAAAAGTTGAAACTGCCGGTGGTAAGATTGATTCCACTGCTGCTGCTCTTACTTTCACTCCTGCTGACAGTCTTGCCGGCCTTGAGGAGCAAGGTGCAGCCCTTAATTTCATCACCACGCTCGATGCTAACGAAGATCTGCAGTCTTTGAAACAGATCTCCATGTACGGAATGCGCGGACTCGCTGCATATGCTGAGCATGCAGCAATTCTTGGCCAGGAAGACAACGAGGTTTACGCCTTTGTTCACCATGCAATGGCTGCTCTCACCACTGAAATGGGTCTTGAAGACCTGGTTGCGCTTGCACTGAAAGTTGGTGAAGTAAACATTCGCGCCATGGAACTTCTCGATGCTGGAAACACCGGAACCTACGGTCACCCTGTACCTACAGAAGTACCTCTTGGACACAGACCTAATAAATGTATTCTTGTTACCGGCCATGACCTGAAAGACATTGCAATGCTCCTTGAGCAGACCGCAGGAAAAGGAATTGATATCTACACCCATGGCGAAATGCTTCCATGTCACGGATATCCTGAGCTCAAAAAACATCCTCATTTTTACGGACACTTTGGTACTGCATGGCAGAATCAGCAGAAAGAGATGCCTAACTTCCCGGGCGCTATTCTCTTCACCACCAACTGCATCCAGAAACCAAAAGATTCTTATAAGGATAATGTATTTACCACCGGCCTTGTTGGCTGGCCTGATGTGAAACACGTTGAAGGCAGTGGTGATAAAGATTTCTCGGCAGTAATTGAAAAAGCCTTATCCCTCCCAGGTTTCACCGACGAAGTTGATAACGATACGGTTATGGTTGGCTTTGCAAGAAACACTGTTCTTGGGGTGGCAGACAAAGTAATTGAAGGCGTTAAGTCCAAAGCTATTCGTCACTTCTTTCTTGTTGGCGGATGTGATGGTGCCAAGCCCGGTCGTAACTATTTCACCGATATGGCAGAAGAGATTCCTCAAGATTGTATGATTCTCACTCTGGCCTGTGGCAAATTCCGATTCTTTGATAAAAAACTTGGAGACATTGGTGGAATTCCTCGTCTCCTTGATGTTGGCCAGTGCAATGATGCTTACTCAGCAATTCAGATTGCGGTGGCACTTGCCGGTGCGTTCGAGTGTGGCGTAAACGACCTGCCTCTCTCTTTTATTCTTTCCTGGTACGAGCAGAAAGCAGTGGTTATCCTTCTGTCTCTGTTTAGCCTTGGGATTAAAGATATCCGCCTTGGACCCTCCCTTCCAGCATTCGTTACTCCAAATGTACTGAATGTTCTGGTTGAGAACTTCAACGTTATGCCAATCGGCGAAACCGCGGCTGACGATTTGAAAACAATCCTCGGATAAGAAGTACTGTTTTTTAGTGCCTTACTCCATAATTCCTGCGATAAAAAACAAGAATATGTGAGAGTAAATAAGATCAAACCGTTTTGAATAGCAACAAGGCACTTACTTGCAGTTTATCTGCGTTAGTACGACCTCTTCATGGTTTTTTTTTCGCTTAAACTCATGAAGAAAAGCTTTATGTTTTCCTCCTCCTCTGGCAGGGTACGTTGAGACTTCTTCGTACTCTGCCTTTTTCTTTCTGTGGCTTCCCATCATGAGCGATGATAATAACAAAAAAACTTTTAGCGTGATTCCTGGGCTGAATATGGGACTTTTTGCTCCGAAAGATCTGGAGCAAATTCTCAAGATCATCAATAAATACGATGTACCAGCCGCTAAAATCACCTCTTCCCAGCGCCTTTCCGTACTTGGTATGGACAAAGGTGGAATGGATGAACTCCAAAAGGAGTTAGAAGCTCATATCAGAGAAACACCTGAAAATGGTGTCACATATGTTCAGGCATGCCCCGGCCCTAAATGGTGTAAATTTGGAATCCGCGATTCCTTATCCCTCGGCAGGCAGCTTGAAAAAATCTCCATGGGAAAACCTTTTAAAGCAAAAGTTAAGGTTGGCGTTGCCGGTTGCCGTATGTGCTGTACTGAGCCATACATTCGAGATTTAGGGATTTTTGCATCAAAAAAAGGCTGGACTCTGGTTTTTGGCGGAAATGGAGGTAATAATGCGCGCATTGGAGATATTGTGGAGACAGGTTTAAACGATGAAGAAGTCCTTGCTCTCGCTCAGAAATGCCTTAAAGTATATCAAGAGGAGGCGAACCCTCACTCACGCAGCGCTCGGTTTATGGAGCGGTTTGGAATTGAAGCTTTCAAGAAACAAGTCTTAGGAAAATAGGAGAATATACATGCAATGCCCCGGACAGGATAACCGATATTGGGATGGAGAAGCAGTCTTTGAAGCACCCTGCCCCCACTGTGGCAATGAACTTGAATTCTTCAAAGATGATAGTCAACGCAGCTGCAAAAAATGTGGCAACCGTGTTTTAAATCCTCGTATTGACTTCGGTTGTGCTGCATACTGTTCTCACGCTGAACAATGTTTGGGTTCCATGCCACCTGAGCTCCTTGCAGAACAAAAAAACCTCTTTAAAGACAAACTTTCCATTGCTGTTCGCAAACAGCTGATTGGCAAAGAAGAACTATATAAAAAAGCATCCATACGCACAGAAATTGCAGAACAACTCAGTAAAGAAGAGCAACGTGGTGACATGGCTGCCGTACTTGCCGCCACTCTTCTCATTGATATTGACGAACCAGTTACTCTGCTTGTTGATTTAAAGGCCGACGAGAAGATGCTTGAGGCTGTTGCCAGGCTTCTTGACCACAAGCCTTCAGACACAGAAATAGAACAGGCCTCATCTGATATCTTCTATGATGCCTGCCTTCTTACGGATATCAAATCTGATCCGGATACAATCTCAGAACCATCTTTCCGGACGAAAAGTGGACAAAAGGCTTTTGCAACACTTTAGTGCCTTACTCCATAATTCCTACAAGGGAAAATCACCCAGAAACCTTACCACGGCAGTAAGGGACAATAAAATCAAATTCCTGGGGGAGTTTTCCTGCAGAATGAGGGAAAATCTTTTTTTCAACAAAGTATTCCTTGTGGCAACTTCAACTTTTTCCACTATGAAAAACAATCCTCTTTGACCCAGGTCAAGGAATTTACGCCAAAAAGTGATATGTTTAAATCACAACACAAAAAAACAACTTTTACTCAAATGAGGATATAACCATGAAAATTATGCGGAAAATAATTGAAATAGACGAAGAGCTCTGTGACGGCTGTGGGCTCTGTGTACCCGACTGTGCAGAAGGTTCTCTTGTTATAATCGATGGTAAGGCAAAAATGATATCTGATAATCTTTGTGACGGTCTTGGAGCCTGCCTTGGATCATGCCCAACGGGGGCCTTGAAAATAATTGAACGTGAAGCTGAAGACTTTGATGAGAAGGCTGTTGAAAAACACCTTAAAGACCAAAAGACAGAAGCAGCCGATATAACACCCGAACCTTCCGGCTGCCCTTCTGCTCAATTAAAAACGTTTGCCCCAAAAACCCCATGTCAAACGGCCAACAAACCAATAGCCATGGCTTCGGGTGGTGGCACTTCCTCACTCACCCACTGGCCGATACAGATTCGCCTCGTGCCACCAACAGCGCCTTTTCTTCAAGGTGCAGATTTACTGGTTGCAGCTGATTGCACTACAATTTCAGCTCCAAACTTTCAGATGGATTATCTTACAGGAAAGGTTGTAATGATGGGTTGTCCTAAATTTGACGACGCTGAGAGTTATGTTGAACGCTTTACTGAAATTTTTACAAACTGTAATCTTAACAGTCTTACCATTCTCATCATGGAAGTTCCCTGTTGTTCTTCCATGAACGGAATTATCAAACAGGCCATCGAACGTTCCGGTAAAAACGTTCCTGTTGAGCAGATTACAATCTCCACACAGGGCGCAGAAATAGAGCGCAAAACCTGGTAGGACAGAGGAAGTTTCAATAAAAGGGGCAGTATCTCCACTGCCCCTTTTGCTACTCTGTCTTCATCACAGTAATGATGGTGCCCTCCAGGCTCTCTTCTTTTGACCGAATGACACCGCCGTTAATGCTTACCACCCGATCCATCTTCCCTGCCATATCAGCAGCACAGATAAACTGAAACTCATGGCCTCCTGCCATTGACTGTAAACGTGCACGCACGTCTTTGAAGCCCTTTCAGCAATCGTTCCGATAATCTATTTCAAATTTTTTCATCATACTTTCCAGGATTATTTTTGTACCTTCAAAAATAATTTATTTCCAGATTGCATAGGCACAAGACCAAAGGGCTGAAGAAGTTGAAAAACTGGCCTGCCAAACAAAAACAACTCTTCTTCCAGAATTTTTACAGATTGGGCAACCACCCTATCACGAAATCGAATATCACGGTTAATAAGCACTTCAAGGTCTGCAATAATTTCTTTTGGACTTTTAAGCATTGTTTCGGAAAGGGATTTAAAATCAGGTAAAAGGCAGATATGTTCATACTCTGTAATCAGTTCCTTCAATAACTCGTCATGCCTTACTATTTCCATGCGGCTTAACAGATCTTTACCAACAAGGGCAAGGCTCTCCTTTGGTTCCCAACATTTCAAAACTCCACAGGCCACGGGACGGTTGTCATAGATAGTACAACCACGCAAGGAAGGATCATAATAACAACAGGTCCATTCTCTCCCCGTACCTTTAAGTTTAACAATCTCTCTTTCAGTTGCCTCCACACGCTGAGTGACAGGGCTGTAGGCGAATTCCCCCTTCCGTATGGTAACAAGGTTTTTTCGTGGTATAAGTCCCTGATCAACCAGAGTCAGATCACTGTTGTGGAGGGCAGCCCCACCTTTTGTACAGCATATTCCGCATTGCTTACAGGATGTCTGTTTTTTATCCATGATTCTTCACCAGCTGTTACCTCTTACCCAGACACTACAGTGTAATGTTCTGATAAAAGTGAACCGTCTCTTTTGAATTTAAACAACGGGAAATTGAAACAATTGATGCACAAAAAGAAGTGTTTAACAGAATCGCATTTTGGGTATGCGTTAAGAAGGATGGCGTCGTAAAAACTCTTCACCTGCTTCGTTGCTGCATTTTTTGTTTAATTACGACGTACCCTAGTACGACGAAATCAAACAAAAAATACGCGCCTCGCATCTGAAGTTTTTCGAAGTCTGCGCTATCTACTTAGCCATCTCTCAATTGACCTTTTTACGAGTTTATCAAGAAAAGAAGTGGTACAAAGCCTTTTAAATCTCCTACCAGTAACGAACTCTCCCTGTATCAATGTGGACAAAATCCGATTTAGGATAATAACCAACCCCACCATCCTGTAAAGAAATTGCAATTTTTTGTAACTTCTTTGTGTTCAAGCTGGTCAAGCGGATATCAATTGCCCTTCCCTGCATATGAAGGCTTTTTTTCGCCACCCCGTGACTCCTGCGCCTTAGTTGCCTGTTGGTTTTAGGGGAGCGATATCCTGATATGATTTGAATATCTCCATTATGTCCACAACACTGCTGAATCTTAAAAAGAGTAGTCATCAGTTTGGTATCGATGGAATGCACATCCCCAGTTCTAAAGTCTCGCAAAAAATTATTGAGTTCTTCGATGACGGGGCTCTTGTAACAAAGTTGTTCAACATCCAACTTAAACCGTTCACCGGTATGGGTATGGTAAAAAGAGAGGGGACGACAGGGAAACTTACCAGCAAGCGCGATGATTGGGGTACTTAAGGCCATGCCTGCGCACAGTTGTAATGAAGTTTTAACAAATGAACGTCTACTAAGGATCAGTTCTTTTCTCATTGATACAAAATATATGTTTTTTATAATTGATGAACTCGTAAAAACTCTTCATCTTCTTCGTTACTGCAAATTTATAATCTTTTCAACGTACCTTAGTACGCTGAAAAGATTATAAATTTCCGTGCCTCGAATATGAAGGTTTTCGAAGTCTACGCTTATCTCCAAGCCCATCCTGTTTTTGACATTTTTACGAGGTCATCATAATTGGGGATGATGACAGACAAGCTGATCAAGCATCTTGCACGATAGTTAGTGCCTTATTCCATAATTCCTGCAATAAAAAAAAGAATATCTGAGAGCAAACAATATCAAACCGTTATGAACAGCAACAGATAGCGAACGAAGAGAGAACTTCGAAGCACTTACTTGCAGTTTATTTACGTTAGTATTCAAGCTGATTATCCCAGGCTTGTCAAGCAACAGGTGGGAAACTAAAACAATTTTCCATTAAAATTCAATCCGGAAACTATACACCCCTTCTTCCACAGAACTCTGGACTTTATAACCGGAATGATTAAAAATCGCCTGCATCCGTTTATTATCACGAAGAACTTCAGCAGTAAATCCTGCTATTCCACTGGCTTTGGCCAATGTGATCAAGTGTTTGAACATAAAAGTCCCAAGTCCTTTATTCTGCCATTCATCACGTATGACAAAGGCTACCTCAGCGCGATTACTGCGTTCATCTAGATAATATCTTCCAACAGCTACTATATCATCACCATGGGCCTCAGGCAGAGTTCCCACAATGGCCACATCCTTACGATGATCAACATAGACGAAATTTTGTATTTCCCGTTGCCCGAAATGCTGATTGTGGCTCATGAATCTATAGTATAAGGTTTCCTTGGAAAGGTCGTAAAGCAGGTCACGCATTAAAGGTTCATCGGTTGGATGGATGGGTCTGAAATATAACTTGGTACCAGTATCAAGCAGATAAGTGGCTTTCATCATATCTTGTGGAGCAACCACAAATTTCCCTTCAACTTCAACAAAATCCTGCCTTATAAACTTGGCCTTAATGGCATCTTTTAAGAGTTGTTCCCGATGATCCGGATGGGCAATTGATATAAGCGCCAACGTACGATCCTGCACAGATTTCCCATGAAGATACGCAACACCATATTCGGACACCACATAATGAACAGTGGCTCGGCTTACTACAACTCCAGCACCACGGCTGAGATGGGCATTAATTCGCGATTTTCCATCTGTAGTTGTGGATGGGATGGTAATAATGGCACGTCCGCCTTCCGACCGTGCAGCACCTCTATTAAAATCCACCTGACCACCAACTCCCGAATAGAAAAAACCATCCTCAGAATCGGAGCAGACCTGACCGGTAAGGTCAATTTCAAGTGCCATGTTAATGGAGACCATACGATTCTGTTTTCCAATCACATTTGAATCATTTACATATTCGGTTGGTCGAAAAGAAAACAGCGGATTATCATCTATAAAATCGTACAATTCTTTAGTTCCCATGCAGAAACTTGTTACAACTTTACCACGATCGGTGGATTTTCTATTACCGCTTACCGCCCCACTTTTAATCAGATCCATGATGGCATCTGTGATGAGTTCCGTATGAATACCGAGATCATGTTTTCCCTTAAGAGCATTAATCACCGCCTGGGGAATCCTTCCCACTTTTGGTATCCTTCCCAGTCCAAATTCCACAGTAGACCCGCTGGGAACAAGACCTGCCACAAACTCTGCAATCTTTACACTGATGGCATGCGGTGGTTTTGATTCACGTTCCAGAAGGGGTACGTCTGCGGGAACCAGAATATCCAGGTCATACACATCTATGAGGCTGTCTCCTCGTGTCCATGGCATTTGGGGGTTTACCTGGGCAATGACAAGAGACGCATTTTCTGCAGCACTCTTTACAATATCAACGGATACTCCCAGGCTCATTTTACCCCGCGAATCGGGCGGAGTTACCTGGATGAGTGCGACATCAAGTGGTAGTTGACCTGAGTTGAAAAGTCTTGGAATATCAGACATAAGAACCGGTGTATAATCACCACGCCCTTCCTGAATAACCTCACGTACATTATGACCAATAAAGAAAGAGTTGATCTTAAAACAACTGGCAAACTTTTTTTCGGCGTAAGGAGCATTTCCCTTGGTAAGAAGTTCTACAATTTCAACATCTGCTATATTTCCGGCAATTTTCGTCATCGCCTCCACAAGAACAGTGGGCTCACCACACCCCGTCCCAAGAAATACACGATGTCCTGATTGCAACTGTGACAAGGCCCTTTTCGGGGTCTTGATCATATCTTTATAAGTTTCTTTCCAGTTAGCATCGTAATCCATTTTGATCTCCTACTGCTTTTCCGGCAATGGCGCCAGTGTCATTCGGGCATCGGCCACCACTGGTTCTGAGCCAAAATCGCCTACAATAAAGGGATTAATATCAAGCTCTAAAATCTGTGGAAAATCTGTTGTTAACTGGCTTATCCTTTGTAACCCTGAGGCAATAGCTGCGATATCCACACCATCTTGCCCCCTGCGTCCCTGCAGCATGGCATATGATTTAGTGGATTTGAGCATCTGGATAGCTTCCTGCTCGGTAATGGGTGCCAGATGAAAAGTTACATCTTTCATAACTTCCACAAAAATACCGCCAAGACCAAACATAAGCATGGGGCCAAACTGCGGATCACGTGTCATTCCAATGATCACTTCCAGCCCCTTCATAGCCATTTTTTCAACATAAACTCCATGAATCCGTGCTTCAGGAACTTTTTTATGGATCTTCAGTGTCATTAAATCATAATAATCTTCAACAGCCTCAGGGTTACTGACATTTAAGAAAACTCCACCCAAGTCACTTTTATGGACAATATCAGGAGATACTATTTTCATTGCCACCGGAAATCCAATGCGTTCTGCGATTTCAACAGCCTCTTCATCGCTTGAAGCCAACGCACCTTCAGGTACGTGAAAACCATAGGCTCCCAGAACATCTTTACCTTTTACCTCCCCTAGTTGCAGCATACCTGTACGCTGACGCCTGGAAAGAATTCTCTCCACCCTGCGGCGATTCACCTTGAAACGGGTAACTGATCGTGGTGGACGTTGTTTCCAGGCAGCGTATTCCCCCATCCCTTTAAGTGACTCCACAGCTCTTTCAGGAGAATCGTAACAAGGTAATCCGGCTTCAATAATTTCTTTTCTGGAGAGTGTTATATTGCGACAACCCATAAAGACGGCCAACACAGGCTTAACGCCATCCATGCTCGTAGCTATGGCTTTTGCTGTCTCAGCGGGTTTTGCCATGGTTCGAGGAGTAAGAACAACAAGAATGGAATCAACCCGTGGATCTCCAAGTGCAGATTTTACAGCATTTCCATAGCCTGTGGGATCGATGTCACCTAAAACTTGTATGGGGTTGCCTGCATTTGTCTGTGACACCCCCTGAAGCGGAATTGGATTAGAAGATTTTGCTTCACCTTCAACCACGTTCATTCCCGCCTCTTCAACGGAATCAGCTGCCATAATCCCCGGGCCGCCTGCATTGGTTATAATAAAGACATTATTTCCTTTGGGCAGTGGTTGCATGGAAAGAGCCGCTGCATAATCAAAGAGGGATTCAAAGGTTGCAGCCCTAATCACTCCCGAACGCTTAAAAGCCGCACCATAAGCAGTGTCGGCAGATGCGAGAATACCGGTATGGGAAATGGTTGCCTTCACACCAGCTTGCGTTGTTCCTGATTTCAAAAGTATTACAGGTTTTTTATTTGCTGCATCTTCTGCGGCTTTAATGAAATTTTTACCGGATACAATATCTTCCAGATATCCGACAATCACTTTTGTCTGCTCATCTTTTGCAAGATAAGCGAGAATATCAACCCCTGTAATATCAGCCTTATTGCCCACACTGATCAGCTTTGACAAACCCAAGTGTTTTTCTTTTGTCATCTCAAGCATGACACTGCAAAGAACACCTGACTGTGAAAACGCTGTTATCCCACCAGGTACAGGCATATCACCAACAAAAGAGGCATTCAGATTGTTTGCGGTATTCATAAATCCCAAACAATTCGGCCCAAGAAGGCGAATATCACGTCGCCGGCAAAGCTCGGCAAGTTCCTGTTCAAGAACTGCTCCCTCCCGGCCGGTCTCACAATAACCAATGGCTGTAACTATCACCGCTTTTACATTTACCCTGGCACATTCATCAATTACCGCTTTTACCTGTGCACTTGGCAGGGCCATTATCACCAGATCAACATCTTTTCCATATTCAACAAGAGACGGATAACAGGTAAGCCCGAGCAACTCGTTTACTGCTGGATTTACAGGTATAATCTCACCCTCATAACCACCTTGAATCAGGTTGTTAAGAATAGTATGGCCAATCTTGTCCTCTGTTCTGGAAGCACCTACCACGGCAATACTTTCAGGATTAAACAATTTATCAATACTCATAACCCCGATCCGTCACCCTTTTTTAATTGAAAATCCATTCAACTCGAGTAGTTCCAAAACAGCCGCGATCTTAAATGTATTAATTCTGATATAAATAGTATCCCCCTCTTCTTTATCAAAAATACGAAGTACCCTGGTGAATGGAATCGTTTCCTTCTCAAGTAACGTTACAAGCCTGGTCATTATGGTCGGACTGCCATCGTCCTCTATCCCAATCAGTACCGCACCTTTTTCTCCCACGCCAAAAAGGGTCTTATAGGCCGCGTTAAGGTCTCTGATTGAAAAAATGCCGATTACCCGTTCGCCATCAAGTACCGGAAGGGCACCAGGCTGATCCCGATCAAACAGAAACAGAGCATCATCGAGTGTGGAATCCACAGTTAAAGAAACACACTCTGTGGTCATTATTTCAGAGACGGCAGTTTTCTCGACCCGTTCGTACACAAGCCTTCGTTCACTATCGCTTATTACAGATGACGGGTAAGCAGAGCGAAGATCACGGTCAGTCAGGATACCTAACAGTTTACCATATTCGTCAACCACAGGAAGATGCCGGAAATGATACTCATTGAGCAAAGTTCTTGCCTCAGGAAGGAGCATGGCAGGTGAAACTGTTATAGGATCTGGCGTCATATGTCGTAAAATATACATGATCTACCCCTTTACAAACGTTAAGTTTATGAAACCGGGTTACTTACCCAGTATGCCTCTTACATATGCTTCAACCGATTCACCAAGAATAGTAAGTTCGTAGCCACCCTCAAGAATGGATAACAACTTACCACCGGCGTACTGATCGGCCCATGCCTTTACTGCTTTACCAATATGATAATACAACTCTGTAGTATACTGAAGTCCTGACATATCATCTTCACGATGAGCATCAAATCCCGCCGCAACAATAATTACATCCGGATTCCATTTTACTAATTTTTCAGGAATTACAGTATTGAGTAATTCCATTACCTGCCTCTCCCCCGCACCAGGCTGCAAGGGGAGATTGACAATACTTCCTTTTCCTTCCCCCATTCCATGCTCATCACCATAGCCAGTTCCCGGATAGCTGAAACTAGGATGTTCATGTATGGAAATGTAATAACTATCAGCCTCTTCTTCAAATGCGGATTGAATGCCATTGCCGTGATGTGCATCAAAATCAAATATAAGAATGCGTTTTTTGGCATACTTCTTCTGCCAGTATCTTGCAGCAACCACACAATTATTAAAAAAACAAAAGCCAAAGGGAATTTTTTGTTCTGCATGGTGCCCGGGAGGCCGAACCAGGCAGAAAATATTCTTCCCCTTCCCTTCCTCAATAAGATCAATGGCCTCTATTCCAGCCCCTGCCGCAAGGCATGCGACATCATAAGAGTCGAAACAGATCTGATTATCGCTATGATCAATGTAAGTTTGGCCGGAAAGAACTGATTCTTCAAAACGGAAGAGCCAGTCTTCGCTGTGAGCCATTTTCAGGTATCTTCTTTTGGCAGTTTGAGAGGAAAGAAACACAAGTTCGGAAATACAGCTACTTGCTTCAAGCGATTGTCTTATCCTTTGAAGCCTGACCGGGGCTTCAGGATGATCATCTCCCCCAGTGTCATGCTGAAGAAAACGTTGATCATCGATAATTATTAGAGGAGCTGATGAGTTCATGGTTCTTTTAGTGCCTTACTCCTGAAAAGCTTGAATAAAAAACAAGAAAATCGAAATGTTTCAAACTCAAATTATTAGCATAAGCAACAGATAGCGAACGAAGAGAGACCTTCGAGGCACTTAGTTACGGTTTATCCGCATTAGTAAAAACTCTTGTTGAACAGCTAACAGGTTTCAGTGTACCCTACACGAAACATCTTTGATGTAATAATATCCTTTCAATTATAATAAAGCAACTGCCATGAAAATCACTTTTTATCACTCAAACCTTTGACCCCGTTGCCATATGGCAAAAAAAGCTCTGGATGAGCTACTTGGCGATTTTGACGATGTGGAACTGGAAGAAGTTGAAATAATATCCAATCCTCTGCGCACCCTGAAAGACGGAGTAAAATTTATTCCGACACTGAAATCAGGTGATGAGCAGATAAGTGGGATATTGCTCAGTCAGGAAAAAATAAAAGCATTTCTAGACAAGGTCCACGCTCAGTGAGACAGCTGATAGTAAGTTCCATAACGCGTTTGGACCTGGTGGTCTGGCTGCTTGTTCTTACTTTTTTCTGCGGAAGCAGTCTGCTTTTTCATGGGAATCTTCAACTCTCTTTTATTGGAGCATCGGGAATCATCATTGAAATGATGCTTATTGGTTTATCAATTGAAATTATCATTGAATCCATCAAGCATATAAAAGGGGTTGGTACTGTTACCGGTTTTATCACCAATGGACCTGAAGCTCTTTGTCTCATAGTCGGGCTTGTTGCCGGAGACATTCTCTTTGCGGCCTCCACCCCGCTTGGTTCAAATTTTATGAACCCGATCCTGCTGATCACCGCGACCATCATCTGTAAAAACACCTTGCAGACGATTAAAACAAAATCCGGCTACACCATGGTAACCCTGTTAAGCACAGCCACCCTTGCAGTAAGTTTCTTTATTATCCCGGAATCTTATTTTACATTCTGGCTTGTTGCTGCTGTGGTCGTTACGGCACCTCTTTTTTTCCTGCGGCCAGATGAGGGCGAAGAGGAAAGTGATGCCATGTATGCCAAAAACGCCAGAAAATGGCTGCTCCCAGCAATTCTACTTCTGCTGGTGACAGGTTACTTCCTTGATCCGGTTGTTTCTTTTGCAGCTGAAAGTTCCAAAGCACCAAAAGGAGTGATTGGCTTTCTGGTACTTGCTACTCTCACATCATGGCCTGAATTCAAATCATGCCTGGCACTGCTCAGTCGAAACAAACCACTGGCTGCCATACTGAATATTACAATTTCCAATATTACGAACATCTGGCTGGCTGCCGGCGGTATTGGTTTTTATTTATTACGTCACTAGGAGCCTGTCCGAGAATGCCCTTTTGCCCAAACTCTTCAGAATTGTCAAAAAATAATTCTCGCAATATCAGTCACATGGCTGCGCTTATTTTCTGAAAATTCTTCGATTTTGAACAAAATATCTATTCTCGGACAAGCTCCTAGTGACATAATAAATAAAAACCAATACCGCCTGCAGCCAGCCAGATGTTCGTAAT
>CAMZLK010000076.1 GCA_947311475.1 uncultured Desulfocapsa sp. | reverse complement strand
GCTTGTCCGAGAATAGGCATTTTGGTCAAAATCGAAAAATTTTTGAAAAATAAGCGCAGCCATATGTATGATATTGCGAGCATTATTTTTTAACAATTCTGAAGAGTTTGGGCAAAAGGGCATTCTCGGACAAGCTCCTAGCCGAGGCATGGAAATTTATAATTTTTGCAGCGTACGAAGGTATGTTGAAGAGATTGTACCTTTGCAGTAACAAAGGATATGAAGAGTTTTTACGAGTCCATCAAAGCTCATTTGCCAAAAAGAACAACAGTGACTATTTTTATCAGGATGCCAACATACGATGCCCCCCATAATACCCCTGCCCCAGCTGAAGAAACATCTGATCCGGAATATAGTGAAACGGTCATGACAACCAATCGGGAACAGGAGGCAATCTCCTGCTCACTGGTTTTATCAGCTGTTGGTATCAGTCATAAGCTTAGCCAGACAGCGGAGGACCTGTTTCTACAGGTAACAGCCGACAATCTGCACGCTGCCAGATTCCAAATCCACGAATATCAAAACGAAAACAGAAACTGGCCGCCAAAACCTGTCACATCCACAGAGAATTTCACACCACTACTCCAACCGCCAACCCTGCTGTTACTTGGCTGCCTTGCTCTACTGTATTCAGTTACGGGGCCCTGGTCTGCCCATTCTATCTGGTTCATACAGGGGGCAGGAGATGCTGAAGCCATCCTGCAGAAAGGAGAATATTACAGACTTATCACAGCACTCACCCTGCACGCCGACACAGTACATCTTTTAGGAAACTGCCTCTTTGGAGGATTTCTCTTCCATTTTTTCTGCAGACTCACAGGAAATGGACTTGGCCTCTTTGCCATACTCTTTACCGCAACGCTGGCAAATTACCTCAATGTTGTACTGCATGGCAGCCATCATCTTTTCGTTGGCTTTTCCACAGCAGTCTTTGCAATCATCGGCATGCTTTCCATGATCAGCCGGGAATATCGCACCGGCAAACGATACTTGCGGATATTACCCTTTATGGCCGGGGCCGCACTCCTTGCAATGATAGGCAGCTCCGGGGAACGAACAGATCTTGGCGCACATCTTTTCGGGCTCTTATGCGGTTTGGTATCAGGATGGTTTCTGGGCAGGCCTTCACTTATGAAATTACGTGAATCAATGCTCTTCCAAAGCATTCTTTTCTGTTTCTCAGCAGGTATACTCTTTGCCGCCTGGAAAGTGGCACTTCGGTAACTGAAAGAATTTCAAAAAAACATTGCGTTCACCCAAAGAAGCATTATTTTAGTAGAGATCATTTATCTATCGACTCTAAATTCCACCTGTTATTAGGAGAAATCATTTATGTCCAATCAGGACCAACAGCCACCATGGGGCAAAAAGAAAAAGCCCCAGACACCCGAAGATTTGGTGGCCCAGCTCATCAAAAAACTTCAGGATTACTTCTCTGACTCCCCTAAAAAAGATCCGGGACAAGGAACTCCTAAAAAAGTCACACCGCCAAATCCTTTTGCTTCAATCGGTAAATTACTTACCATCGTTGCGATTGTACTGGTACTGCAAGGTGTCTATGCCTCTGTTTACAAAATAATGCCAGGTGAGGTCGGAGTTGTATTACGGCTGGGTAAGTACAATCGCACTGCCGATCCAGGCTTACGTTTCAAAGTTCCCTATCTCGACACACTTTATAAGGTAGATGTCGAAAAAATCCGAACAGAATCATTCGGTTTTCGCAGCCGTACCCCAACCCCTAAAAGCCGTTCCAATCGAGATGACCTTGACATGGTTTCATTGATGTTGACTGCCGACAAAAATGTCATCAATGTGGCATGGATTGTTCAGTTCAGGGTCAACGATCCACAAGCTTATCTCTTTCAAATTAAAGATGTCCACCAGGCGGTTCGGGATCTTTCTGAAAGTGTTACGCGTCGAATAGTTGGAAATATGGACTTTGACTATGTCCTTGGTAATCGTGATCTTCTCGCAGCAGAAGTAAAACAGGAACTGCAAAAAGAGTTAGACAACCTCCAGGCCGGACTCGGCATTGGCACCGTCCAGTTCCAGGATATCAACCCACCGGATAAGGTCAAGCCTGCTTTCAACGAAGTGAATGAAGCTGATCAGGACATGAAACGTCTGGTCAACGAGGCTGAAGAGATTTACAACCAGAAAATCCCTAGAGCCAGTGGTAAAGCAAAACAGATCATTGAAGAGGCACACGGATATGCGGTGGCCAGGATCAATGACGCAAAAGGAGAATCGCAACGCTTTCTCTCTATTTTAAAAGAGTATAAAAATGCTCCTTTTGTTACTAAAAAACGAATGTACCTTGAGACCATGCGGCAAGTTATACCTTCTGTGGAATCAATCTATATTATGGACAAAGATCAGCAGACCCCACTGCCTCTTTTAAATCTCAGCAGGGGAAGCAACTCTGCTTCTTTCCCGCCAGCAAAACAGTGAGGGATCAGATATGAAACAGATAACACAATTTTTCCTTATCGGGCTAATATTACTTAGCATTACCGTAATATATGACGGTTTTTTTATCATTGAAGAGGGACAGCAGGCAATGATAACCCAGTTTGGTGCCCCAGTGGGTGAGCCTAAAACTGAGGCCGGAATCAAGTTCAAACTTCCTTTTGTTCAGGACGTTAACTATTTTGACAAAAAGATTCAAATATGGGACGGAGATCCTAACCAGATCCCCACCAATGATAAAACGTATGTATACCTTGACGTCACTGCACGCTGGCGTATCACTGACGCGCTTAAATATATGCAGGCTGTGAAAACTGAGGCTCGCACCAAGTCATTACTCGATGCAATTATTAATGGTACGGTTCGGGATACAGTGAACAAAAACAATCTGATCGAAATCATTCGAAGTTCAGACTGGTCTCCAGACAAGATGACCAACTTAAAATACGATGATGCTCCGCCCAAAGTAGGAAGAGATGGTATCAGCAACCTGGTCCTTGATGCTGCGGCTAAAATCACACCGCAATATGGTATTGAGCTGCTCGACGTAATGTTCAAGCGCGTGAACTATATCGAATCGGTTCGACTCAAGGTGTACGACAGGATGATTTCTGAACGGAAACGAATAGCAGCAGAGAAACGCTCCACCGGTGAAGGTAAAAAGGCTGAAATTCTTGGTAAAGTAGAAAGAGAACTCAAAGTTATTCTCTCAGAAGCTAATCGTGAGGCATCGGAAATCAAGGGTAAGGCTGATGCCAGTGCCACAAAAATTTATGGTGATATCTATGGCCAGGATCCTGACTTTTTCTCCTTTTACAAAACTCTGAAAAGCTATTCGGACGTTATCGGAAAGAATACTTCACTGATCCTTTCTGCAGATTCAGATCTTTTTCACTATTTACAGAAAGTTGACACAAAATAGCATTTTTATTATTCCAAACAGCGCCTACTCCTTTAAAAAGGATGGGCGCTGTTCTTTTGCGTAGGGAATACGTCCTTTCTTTTCCAGCCTCTCCTCCAACTCGTCAATCTTTTTTTCATCTGTAAGTTCTTCCACGCCCAACTGTTCAAAGCGACAATTGCAATGATTCAGCTGTCCGCCACACCATGGACAAAGCTCCACAGGACAGCCAAGGGTGTGCATGTTTCCAGTCTTTGCGCCACAGGAAGGACAAATTTTTTCATTCATCCGCTCCAGGGGTAAATATTCTCCATACCCTTCCATGGAAGAATGTGCTTTTTTAAAAGATTCCTGATCAGGATATTCAAAGAAAGAGCGTATGTGATCATCGACTATTCCCCCCTCATATTCCCCTAAAAATGTCCCTTCTTCTCCATTTGTCAAATAGAGATAATGATGTTTAGCAGTGCTGAGAAGAAACAGATAGACCTGTTCCTTTTGTTCTATTACTGACATCTTAAGTAACGCTTCTTCGCGGGCTTCCGGAAGTGTCTTGTAGTAATCCTTAATCACGCCGAGAGCAAACAGATCTTCATGGTAAAAATCCAGATAATCGCAGGCTGAACTTTGTTCTTCAGCAGACACTGCATAGCGAATGAGCAATTTGGTCTCTTCTATTATCTTTTCCAAAGCTTCCTTGTCATCAAACATTGTTATCCTCTCTACCAGACAGGATGCGCTGCTGCCAGGTGCTTGTTTCTTTAGCAATATCTTCTGCCATACTTATGGCCGTAACAACAGCAACTCGTCTTGCACCGGCACGAAGCAGTTCATCCAGATGATTGAGCTTAATGCCACCCATCACCGTGAAAGGAAGAGTGCAATGACGGGAAAAATTATAAATCCCATCTGTCCCAAGAAAATGATGTAATCCTTCTTTTGTTCCTGTTTCAAAAAGAGGCCCTATATTGTAGTAGGAAACAGCAGTATTATCCTGTTCTACTTCCTTTCCCAGCGTCATGGTCTGTTCTTCTGTATTACAGGAGAAACCAATAAGGATATCAGGGGCAAGTTTTCTAATTTCAGATGGCGGCAAATCGTTTTGTCCCACATGCATACCATCAACATCCGAGAGAAGTGCAATATCGAGTCTGTCATTTAAAAAAAACAGCACTCCAGCTTCACGGGTTTTTTCCCTGAAGTAGCGCGCTTTGGCCAACAACTCACGATCACTACTCTCCTTATCACGAAGCTGTACAATTTTGGCACCACCAGCAATGACCTGATCCAACCATTCCTGATCAGTACGGCCTGCGGCCAATTTTTCACAGCTCACCGGATATACTCCAACCTCATCAACAAATTGTTTGAGCCGTTTTTCATACACTTGATGATCAACAACACCTTGCGTTACCTGAACCATATTAACTTCCCAATTTTATGTCGTAGTCTGTGCCGGCATTATCGGCCAATGGCACGAAACTTGCTCTTCCAACCAATATATGTTATGCTGTCATTCTTGGAGTAATATTTGTACTTTGTGAAATGAAAGAACATTCACAGAAAAAAGAACTCAGTACGCCGGAACACCAAAGTTCATGACACTGAATTCTCTCCTTACTCCGCTACCCCCATGACTCCTGTTGAGGCACCAAACAGCCACACAACAACATGCTCACTTTTGAGCACAGAAATATAGGTACACGATGTCCAAAAAACATGCAACATTGACCATTGAAGGCAAAAGCTACGAGCTACCACTCATTGAAGGAACTGAAGGCGACAAAGCCATCGATATCAGAACTCTGCGCAACACAACCGGCTACATAACACTGGATTCCGGGTATATGAACACCGGTTCCTGCAGCTCCGAAATCACCTTTCTTGATGGAGAAAAAGGAATTCTGAACTACCGTGGTTATGCCATTGATGAACTTGCGGAAAAATGCTCTTTTATTGAAGTAGCCTATCTCCTGCTCATAGGCGAACTCCCCTCCCAGGAACGACTGGATCACTTTAAAGCTCTCCTGGCTCGCTTTGCCTTAATTCACGAGGACATGATTCACTTTTTTGATCATTTCCCCCCCAATGCGCCTCCCATGGCCATACTTTCTACCATGGTGAATACACTTCATAATTTTTACCCGGAAATGAGTAGTGACTCCGACGAAGAACTACTGATCATTGCTGCCCGAATGATCTCAAAAATCAGAACAATTGCAGCATTTTCGTATAAAAAATCTGTGGGTCACCCACTGATCTACCCGCGCTATGACCTCTCTTACTGCGGTAATTTTCTCAATATGATGTTTGATAAACCAGTAAAACCCTATGTTGTCCAGCCGGAGATCGTAGCCACAGTTAACAAACTGTTAATTCTCCATGCTGACCATGAACAAAATTGCTCGACCTCCACTGTGCGTCTTGTGGGAAGTGCCGGTGTAAATCTCTACAGTTCTATTTCTGCAGGTATCAGCGCTCTCTGGGGGCCTCTACATGGTGGTGCTAACCAGGCAGTTATTGAGATGCTTGAAGCCATTCATCGGGACAATAACGATTTTGCAAAATACATCAGAAAGGCAAAAGATCCCAATGATCCATTTCGACTTACCGGATTTGGTCACAGGGTCTACAAAACATTTGACCCACGAGCAACAATCATCAAAAAAGCCTGTGACCAGACACTAAAAGCGCTGAATGTTGATGATCCTCTATTGGACATTGCAAAAGAGCTTGAGGAGATTGCAAGAAGTGACGATTATTTTATCAGCAGAAACCTTTACCCCAATGTCGATTTTTACTCCGGCATTATCTATCGGGCAGTGGGAATCCCCACTAATATGTTTACTGTGATGTTTGCCATGGGCAGATTACCAGGCTGGATTTCCCATTGGACGGAAATGGTATATGGTGACAATGATCACCGAATCGGGAGACCACGCCAAGTTTACGAAGGGTACCCGAAACGAGACTTTGTTCCAATACATGAACGAACTTAAACCCAAAACCAGAATGGGGCGTAGCGAGCCAATAAAATAAGTAAATGCACCACTCCTTCAAATATTCACCACCAACCATGCCGTGATTGCGTTACAGGCATATCAAAGATTACATTTCGCAGAAAATACAATTTCTGCTAACTGCATTTGCAGGTCTACTGCTGTTGATTTGCGATAATCGGTAAAATTTGATGAACTTGGAAAGACCTTCATATTCGAGGCACTGAGATTTATAATATTTTTGGCGTACTAAGGTACGTTGAAAATATTATAAATTTGCAGTAACGAAGCAGATGAAGAGTTTTACGACGCCATCAAATTTCAAGCTAAGTTTTTTACGAGTCCATCAATAATGCCAACACACCCTTTTTTCTTTCTCTCCGAATCTTTCAGTTACCCTGAAAGCGATACCATCACGGCCAAAAGTGAAGCCCTGGTTCTGTTAGCCAAAGATATTGGTTTCCAGGTTCCTGCAGCAAAAGAAATGATCCCTCAATCTTTTATTGATTTTCAGTCCGAATATGTGCGACTCTTTATTAATGCTGCCGATGGCATCTTTGCGCCTCCCTATGCTTCCATATACGTAAACAATGCTGGAATATTGCACCAGCAGGGCTATGACGACGCCCTGTCATTTTACGCCAAAGCCGGGATGGCACCGACAGAATCAGAAGAAAGTCCAGATCATATTGCCCATGAACTTGCCTTTTTGGGTTTATTGCTTGATGCCGACAATGAAGACATATTAGCCAGTTTTTTAACCAGGCACCTTTGTGTCTGGTACCCGAGCTTTCTGCAGCGCTTGCAGGATGCTCAACCTTACTTATTTTACAGTGTTCTGGGACAGGTAACGGATCTGTATCTCACACATTTACACAAGGAGGTTATACATGAATAGGCGACATTTTTTAAAGATGTCATCTGCCACAGCCATGGCAGTGGCAGCATCAACTATGGACGGGCTACCGGGTCAGGCGGGACTTTTTCGTTCCGCCCAGGCTCAGGAAATAAAGAGTTTTTCCACAGGTAGCCTGGGAGCAACTGAAGTCACTTCGGTCTGCGAAATGTGCTTTTGGCGTTGTCCCATAGTGGTCAAGGTCAAAGAAGGGAAAATCATTAAAATTGAAGGTAATCCCAAGAGCCCGGTAAACGGAACGCGTGTTTGTGCCCGTGGAAATTCCGGTGTCCAGTTGGTCTATGATCCGGATCGTGTAAAGACCCCTTTAAAACGGGTTGGTGCTCGTGGGGAAGGGAAATGGGCAAAAATCTCCTGGGATGAAGCTTTTGGCGAAATTGCCCACAATATGGAAAAGGTCAAAAAGAAATATGGCCCCCATGCATTGGCCTATTTTGATCACGGCGCCTCAGCCGAATTTATGCGTGGCATTTTTAAGGCTATGGGTACTGAAAATTATACCAGTGAGCCGGCTTTTTTTCAATGTGTGGGCCCTGCTGCCCTGGCATACCTGCAAACGGTAGGGTATGTAACAACAGGAACTCGCCAATACAATGATATGGCCAATTCCAAAGCTATGCTGCTGGTTGCCTCTCATATTGGTGAGAATGTCCATGTCTCGCATGTACGTGAATTTATTGACGGCCTGCAAAATGGTTCTAAACTGGTCGTTGTTGACCCTCGATATTCTGCGGCAGCGAACAAAGCTGATATCTATCTTCCCATTCGTCCAGGTACCGATACTGCGCTGATGCTGGCATGGATCAATTATGTTATCCAGAACAAACTGTATGACAAAGAGTTCGTTGCCAATAAATGCGACGGTTTTGATGCCTTGAAGAAAGAAGTTAATGGCTACTCCATGGAGTGGGCTGCAAAAATATGCGATCTCAAAATAGAGGACATGAAGGCAGCTATTAAAGAATTAGCAAAAGCTGCTCCCAATGTAAACATCCATCCCGGTCGGCATGCCACCTGGTATGGCAAAGGAGATACCGGTCGTCATCAGGCATATGCAATCTTAACCGCACTTTTTGGCGCAGTTGGTGTGCCCGGCGGCATCTATTTTCCGACCTCTGTCAAAACCGGCAAAGCGGAGTGTCCTGAACCGGAAAAGACCGAAGTAGCTGAGACTGATATTTCCATTAAAGATGAAACCGAATACCCCTTTTCTTCCATGTTCGGCACTGCCACTCGCGATTTGTTTCATGCAATGCTTACCGGGAAACCCTATCCTGTCAAGCTTCTGGGTGTAAACGGGGTTAATATCATGCAGACTCTGCCTAATCCCTACGATACCATGAAGGCCATCAACAATCTGGACTTCATCTTCTGTGAAGAAATGATGGCTGGTGAAACGGCTATCTGGTCTGACATTGTCCTGCCTGACTCTGTTTACCTTGAACGTTATGACGGTCTTTACGCCTATGACGGTCTGACTCCTTATCTTACAGTCAGGCAACCTGCAATCAAACCGCTACACAATGTTAAATCTCCCTATGATATTGCCAAAGGATTAGCTAAGAAGCTGGACATTGAAGGCTACAGTTGTAAAAATGAGCAGGAATTCCTGAATGAGGAATTAAAAGGAGCAGGTCTCAGCCTGGACGCACTCAATAAACAGGGTGGATTGGTGACCTACAAGGGAAATCCCTACCGTGATCCCAAGAGTCTGAAGCTTGGTACCGAGTCAGGTAAAGTCCAATTATATGTGGAAGCATTTGACGACGAGGATCTCGATGCCATTCCAAAATTTGACCCGACTCCGGCACCACCCAAAGGTTTTGCCCGTTTAATATATGGTCGGGCGCCCATGCATACCTTCTCGCGTACCATGAATAATCTGTGGTTAAATAACGAGATGCCTGAAAATAAGCTTTGGCTGAATGATAAAATTGCAGCCAGGTTGAACATAATGGATGGTGAAGAAATCATCATGGAAAACCAGGATGGCAAACGGTCCAATCCCATCAAGGTTTTAGTCACACCCGGTATCCGCCCCGATTCTGTTTTCATGTATCACGGTTTTGGTTCCAAATCCAAGCACTTGTCACGCGCCTATGGAAGAGGAGCTGCTGACGGCTACATGATGACCAATGTTGTTGCTGACCCTTTTATCGGTGCAGACAGTAAGCGTACCAACTTTGTACGCATCATCAAGGGTGACAAGACACTGAATATCCCAGAGTTGGCCAAAGTGCCTTCTGAGATTCCCCGTTTTAAGAGTAAACTTGCTTAAAGGAGATTAAATAATGAAACAATATGCAATGGTTATAGACCTTGACCGCTGCGTCGGCTGCCATGCTTGTGCAGTTGCCTGCCGAGCTGAATGGCAGGTTCCGGTCCCCTATCGCCGTAACTGGGTTAATCGTCTGGGGCCAGCTCAAACCAGTAAGGGAATCTCTTTTACCTTTTATCCTGGTCTCTGCAATCACTGTGATGAACCAGCCTGTGTTCCTGAGTGTCCGGCTGATCCTGTTGAAGTGACTTTTACGGATCAAAAGACTGGCGCGACCAAAACCATGGAGGTTGCGGCTACCTGGAAAGATCCTTTCAACGGAACAGTCCAGGTTGATAGACGTAGATGCCTGGGTTGTGGTGCTTGTGCCGATGCCTGCCCTTACGGCGCCCGTTATGTTAATCCTGACGTGGTAAATGAAGATCTTGACGGGGAAGGTATTGTCGATAAATGTACTTTTTGTATGCCAAGAGTAGAAAAAGGCCTGCCTCCTGCTTGTGTTCAGACCTGTATCACAGATGCTCGAATCTTTGGTCTCATCGATGATAAAGACATTGCCGAGTATGTCAAAAAGGGTGCGAAACGTCTTGAATCTAAAGGTGTTAAGATCGGGCCAAATGTATACTATTATGGCCAGCCGAAAGACCTGGAACTGCTTGACAAAACATCCACACCTCAAGAACTGCTTGCATCTTCCGGTCGTCGCAGGATGTTTGCTCAGATGGTGAAGCCCTCCATGAAGCAAGCAAAAAACATTGGCCTGATCGGTCTGGCAGGAACCCTGTTGGTCAAAGCTACCGAGACAAAGAGTCCAGGAGACGAGTAGCCAGTTCGTTTCCCAGCCTCATTTTAACCGCATCAGCGGCAAAACTTTTGCCAACTGTACGCCAGGCCTACAGTTGGCAAGAGGTTCCAAGAAAAAAAACCGACAGCAGTTTTCAAACTTTTGCAAGACTTTTTCCAATCTCAAAATTTACAACCAATGGGACATCCAGAATCAGCGCATCTTCCATTGCAACTTTGACAACCTTTTGAGTTGCCTCAAGTTCACTTTCGGGTAGTTCAAAAACCAGTTCATCATGAATCTGTAAAAGCAGACGTGCAGAGAGATCTTTCTCTTGTAAAGCAGGGACAACTTTAATCATGGCAAGTTTAATGATATCAGCCGCCGTCCCTTGAATGGGTGTGTTGATTGCAGTTCTTTCAGCAAACTCTCTTCTGGTTTTATTTTTAACATTGATCTCAGGGAGCATACGTCTTCGTTTAAGCAGTGTGGTGACATAGCCATCAACGCCAGCCTGCGCCACAACTTTACCCATAAACTCTTTTACTCCACCGTACAGATTGAAATATTTTTCAATAAATCTGCTCGCCTCTTTCCGACTGATATTCAACTGATTGGAAAGTCCAAAAGCTGACATTCCATACACAATACCAAAATTAATGGACTTGGCGACACGACGCATTTCAGAAGTGAGCAGCAGGGGGGACACTGCAAATAATTCTGACGCTGTACGCGAATGGATATCATCTCCATTACGGAAGGCATGCAACAGGGCTTTATCCTGTGAATAATGAGCAAGTACCCGAAGATCGATCTGGGAATAATCAGCAGAAAGAAACACAAGATCATCAGCGGGAACAAAAGCCTTACGAATGCGATTACCCTCTTCTGTACGAATGGGAATATTCTGCATATTGGGATTGCTGGAAGATAATCTGCCAGTGGCCGTGACCGTCTGATTAAATGATGTGTGCACCCTTCCAGAAGTTGGATTGATCAGTTTTTTCAGCTTTTTTACATAGGTGGATTGGAGTTTTGCAAGAACACGATAGCGTATTATCTTTGCGGGAATTTCATGTTTCTGCGCCAGTTTTTCAAGAACCTTCATGTCGGTGGAATAGCCGGTTTTGGTTTTTCGACCATGGGGCAGTTCCAGCTCCTCAAAAAGGAGTACGCCCAGTTGCTTGGGTGATTGAATATTGAAACTGTAGCCCGCAAGGTCATGAATCTCCTCCTGCAAGGAATTAAGTTCTTTTTGAAACTCTTCTTCAAGCTCGCCAAGAACTGTACCAGACACAGTGATACCGGCAAGTTCCATATCTGCAAGAATTGGAATAAGAGGTGTTTCAACGGTAAGAAATAATTCATACTGATCTATTTCTTTCAGCAGCGGCTCATAATCCTGCCAGAGCAAAAGCGCCCCATATACATCTTCACAGCTGTAATTGCAGGCCTCTCTGATATCAACATAGGCAAAACAGTTTTCTTTCTTTGGGTCTTCCACAACCTGATCAAAGGAAGTAAGAACATAATCACGTTCGAGACAGAGTTCGTCAAGCTTCAACGATCTCCTGCCCGGTTGCACAAGATAGGCTGCAATCATGGTATCGTACAAAGGCCCCCGCATGCTAATGCCGCATGATTGTTTCAATACTGAATAGTCGTATTTAATGTTATGACCCAATTTGGGCAATTCAATGGATCTTAACAATGGAGTGATGGCCTCAAGAACCTCAGATTGTGGCAATTGCCCCTCCACCAGGTTTCCATCTTCAGTACAATGTCCGACAGGGATATACCAGGCAGTATCAAAATCAGTGCACAATGAAATACCAACAAGAGTCGCTTTGGAAACATCGAGGGATGTCGTTTCAGTATCAATCACCATGATGGCAGCCTTACTGATGTGCGCCACAACACTTTGCAGTTCTTTTGTTGTCTGTACCAGTTTAAAACCTTTGGTCGGTATAGGGATGGCCTTACTTTCTTCCTTCACCATGCTGGTAAATCCAAGACGTGTATAAAAGTCATTCAGCTTTTCTTCATCTGGTTCCTGAGGCTGATACCCTGACAGCTCATCCGGTACAGGAACATCATATTTCAAACGAATCAGATCCCTTGAAAGAAAGGCCTTATCCTTATTCTCGCCAAGCCGTTCCTTAAGCTTTGATTTCTTCATATCCTCCAAAGCTTCATAGACACCTTCAAGAGTGCCATGTTGGTTAATAAGCTTTTCTGCGGTTTTAGGGCCCACTCCTGGAACACCAGGCACATTGTCTGAGCTATCCCCCATGAGTGAATAACAATCAAGCAGTTGTTCTGGTCCTACTTTGTATTTTTCCTGAACAGCAGCAATATCCATAATCTTGTTCTTCATGGGATCCCACATCACCACATGATCATCAACCAGCTGCAATAAATCCTTATCCCCTGACACCACCACGACCTTATGCCCCTGCCCGCTCAGTACTTTTGCAGAGGTTGCAATAATGTCATCGGCCTCGACCCCTTTTATTTCAAAGCAGGGGATATTCATGGCACGTACAAGTTCCTTAATAAAGGGAATCTGTACTGCGAGATCTTCGGGCATTGGCGGCCGATTCGCTTTATAATCAGGATAGATTCCATGACGAAAAACAGGACCTCTCATATCAAAGGCCACTGCAAGGTACTGCGGTTTTTTTTCCTTTAGCAGACGTCGCAGAATATTCATAAACCCAAAAACTGCATGGGTCGGCATTCCTTCACTATTGGTCAATGGGGCTACAGCATGGTAGGCACGATAAATATAGGCGCTACCATCAACAAGATATACTTCGTCACTCACAATTATTCCTCTGAGTATTATATTGCGAGCATCTGCTCTAGAGACTTCACTGCCAGTTTTGCAGTTTCGGGATCAACAACAATCCGGTTTTTCACTTCCCCCCTGGCAAGGTTATCAAGGAGCCAGAGAAGGTTTACAGGTTGGTTGCAATCCATTGTTGTGCATTGACAGGAACTGGGGGCAAGCAGGTGTATTTCCTTATCCGGATGATCACGTTTCAGACGTTCAACCAGATTGACTTCTGTGGCAATTGCCCACTTGCTTCCCGAAGCCGAATCTTTCACTGCAGAAATAATGGTCTCAGTTGAACCATACAGATCCGCAATACTCACAACATCACGAGGACATTCAGGGTGAGCAATAATTTTTATCTCAGGCTCTTTTAATCTCCACTGGCGAACATGATCCGGTAAAAACCGCATATGCACTTCACAATAGCCATCCCACAGAAGGATCCTTGCCTTCTTTAACTCCTGAACAGTATTGCCACCGAGCAATTCACCACGCCTCCAGAGTAAAACCTGTTCATCAGGTACTCCGAGGGCTGCAGCAGAATTGCGACCAAGGTGCTCATCTGGAAAGAAAAAGACTTTTTCACCTTTATTCAATGCCCATTGCAAAACGTTTTCACCATTCGAGGATGTACACACAGAGCCTTCCCTCTCACCTACAAAAGCCTTAATGGCAGCCGATGAATTCACATAGGTAACAGGTACCATGTCTTTTTCGTTGGCCATAATTCCAACAGCCAACAATTCCTTATAGGCCTGGCTCACAGCACCAACTGTGGCCATATCAGCCATGGGGCAACCTGCATGAAGATGGGGCAATAGCACTTTTTGTCCGGGACCTGCCAGAATATCAGCAGATTCTGCCATAAAATGAACACCGCAGAAAACAATAAATTCACGATCGCTGATTGCGGCTGCTTCTTTGGCAAGTTTCAGAGAGTCCCCTGTGAGATCGGCAAACTGAAAAAGATCCTGCTGCTGATAATGATGGCACAGAATCAATAGGTTATCCGCCAGCTCCTGCTTGCGCCTGCTAATCCGATCCAGTATTTCTTCACGTCCGAGACTGTAGTATTCAGCCCCTAGATCCTGTTGCTGGAGAATCATCCGCTAACTCCTTTACATGTATTTATGATTGATGGCGTCGTAAAAATATTTCATCTGCTTCATTGCTACATTTTTTGTTTAATTTCAACGTACCTTAGTACACCGAAATTAAACAAAAAATGTGCGCCTCACATATGAAGCCTTTTACTTAGCCATCGGGATTTCACCCTTTTTACGAGTCCATCATGATTTAAAATGGATACAATGGTCTCTTTTTTACCATTGGCCCCATGTTATAGCAACAAACAAGCTCCTAGACACCAATAAATGGCAGGTAAGTGCCTCGAAAATCTCTCTTTGTTCGCTATCTGGAGATCGTGCTAACAATTTGAGATTGAAACACTTCTTTTTTCTCGGAGTCTTCACTACCTGTTTTAATTACAGCTTTCAAAAATCAGGCAAAAAAAAGAAAAGGCCCCGTGCAGATGATTCTGCACGGGGCCTCTCTACATATATAGCTAATTAGTAAATTAGTTATTAAGCCTAACCCATGAGGCCTGAGGACCTTTATCTCCACGGCTTTCACCATACATTACAGCATCACCTTCAGTTAGAGCATCGATTGAAATATCTTTTAATGCATTTTCATGAAAATATATTTCCCTTGCATCCTGGCTCACAATAAAGCCATAAGATTCAAAAGGAGATACTTTTCGAATCACGCCAAACTGAGCAAAATCATCAGCTGTAGAACTTGCGCCCTTTTGTTGGGACTGGCGCTTCTTGCGCTGCATTTCTTTCATCTGCTGAGTGAGTACATCAAAACCCTCAATAAGCAAGGGCCCCACATTCTCCCCTTTTCTGGTAACAACTACAGTGTCATGGGGAACAGAAGCAACCAACTTCAACTCGTAACCACCTTCTTTATGGTGTGCCGTTCCCTCAATGGAGACACGGAGGTGAAGAACGAAACTTGCAAAATGGCGTACTATTTTTTCTTTTTCCTCATCAATCTTTTTTCGCCAACCTTTTCGCAACTCAACATTCCGGGTTTCAACCTTTAAATCCATATGGTTCCTCCATTAAGCTACAATGATAACCAGATAAATACGTCATCATCACCAAACGCATCCAGAGATACGCTCCCTGATATGATTGAGACCAACGAACATGGACGATACCAGATTTAATTCAGGTATCTCCCACCACTTAGCAAAACCATACCCTATCTGATATTATATATTGTATGGGCAGATAATCAAGATCAGTTATACATTCTATCTTGCGATTCAGGCAAAAACGTAGGGATCATTTTCCTTTTCCACACCAATACTACCTGTTATATAAAAGTGTATATTTCCACACGCCATTCATAATAAATAAAAATTCACCAGATAATCGCCATGACAACGGAACAAACAGGGGTAATATTACTCAATATGGGGGGACCGGAAAAATTAGAGGATGTCCGCCCCTTTCTCTACAATCTCTTTTCAGACCGGGAGATCATTCGCCTTGGCCCGTTTTTCATGCAGAAACCGTTAGCATGGTTCATTTCCAAAAAACGTGCCCCAAAAAGTATGAAAACCTACGACTTGATTGGAGGAGGCTCCCCCCTGACCAGAATCACCATGGCTCAAGCTAAAGCCCTTGAAGAAACCCTGAGTGAATATGGGGCCTACACTGTTGTTTGCGCCATGCGCTATTGGCATCCAGACACTGACACAACCCTCACAACACTGGCTGACAGGGGTATTAAAAAGCTAATTGCTCTCAGCTTATACCCCCATTATTCCTGTGCAACCACCGGATCATCCGTCCAGGAACTAAAACGTGCCATCTCAAGATCAACTAATACTTTTGAGTTGAAAATAATTGAATCATGGCCAACAGAGCCAGGCTATGTCCAGACACTGGCTGCAAATATTAAAAAAGCAGTCCTTGCATTTGAACCGGACTTGCCACAAGTAGTGTATAGCGCTCACAGCCTGCCCGTCTCTTTTATTGAAGCCGGGGACCCATACGTTGACCACATAAAGGAAACAATAAAGGCTGTGGAGAAGATTACCAACCTGTCGGGAAAACTCTGTTTTCAAAGTAGATCTGGCCCTGTGGAATGGCTCTCCCCCTCGACTCCTGAAACGATTGCAAGACTAGCTGATGATGGTTGTAAAAATATACTCATGGTTCCCATCAGTTTTATTTCCGACCATGTTGAAACCCTGTATGAGATTGATATGCTCTACCATGATCAGGCGCGTGATCTTGGAATATGCCTGAAATCCACAGAGTCACTTAACTGTAATCCAACTTTTATAAACGCCTTAAAGGAGTTGATTCTTACCCAGTGACCAATACACATTTAAAAAGACATGGGCAACCGGATCCCAGGATATACATGCACAGAACCGTTCTCTCCAGCCCCATACAATACAGCCTCCGCCTTTCTTTTTGGGATATGGAGAAGCGTTGCTTTTCCACTTCAAAACTACTTGATCTTGGAACAAACCCGGAAGATTTCCTTCATTATCCAAATGACACCTGTTTTCATCTGGATACAGATCTGGTCTATCGTATTGAAAAGCTTTGCGGTCGCGATGTGGAGCCTGAGCTTGAACAACTCCTCTGGCCTTTTGTCGACCCAAGCGTCCAGCGAAAAATGGAACATTTTTTTTCAAGGGGTACAGGCCTGGCACACGGAAAACTTGAAAGAAAACTTCTCTCTTTTGATGGACAATCAGTTCACTCCTTTGACAAGCGAAGACTGCACTATCTTAGATTTGGCTCAACAGATCAGGGACGTGTTTTTCGGATGCCACCCCGCCTTGAAGCAAAACTGCTGAACAGATCCCGTGATGAACTTGAACAGTATTTCCTTGAAGAAGAAGCCAGGCTCCGAGAGCATGAGCTAAAATCATATCTCTATGCTGCTCTTAATCTTCAAAAACATTTTACTGAGAGTTTTGCCAGAAGTATTCCTCAGGCATTGCCGGCTGAAGCAATTGATGAGGCATTTTTAACAGAGTTTTGCCTGCTCAATGAAGACAGGAAATTCTGGCAGGAACGGGCAAATTTTTCCAACCTGCCAGACTATCTCATTCGATACCTTATTCTCTTCTTTGATTCAAATTTTCCACGCCGCAACAAAAACTTTGAACAGGCCACTGACTTTCAGGGTCAGCATAGACAATTTCGATGGCCAGATCGAAAGAACACGGTGAGTAAAGATGAAATGGCCACTCTTTTTGGGGAATCCAAAGAAACGCTGCAAAAAGCAGATAAAAAAGAAATAACGCGACTTTACAGGCAAAAAGCAAAATCGTTGCACCCGGATACTGGCGGGGAGCATGAAGATTTTGTAAAACTCACCCGAGCCTACGAAGATTTGCTGCGGAGCAGGCGGGACACTTAGCCCCCTCTCAACATCTACAACAAACAGATTAATCTCGTAGAATTATCCCCTTCACTGTTTCATTTTCTCTACATTTTGCCCCACTTGAAAACGGCGCATTCTGACGTTCATTAAAATACCTAAACCCAGCAAGGTGGTCAACAGCGAAGACCCACCATAACTAACTAACGGCAGGGGAATACCAACAACCGGCAAAAAGCCAAGTATCATAAGAAGGTTGATCACAGCCTGCCAGAAAATGAGCATCACCACGCCAAAAGAGAGAAATACCCCAAAGCGGTCACGGGCAGACATCGCCACGTACAACCCCCATAACAGCATACAGAAGTAAAGCCCAAGAAACAAAACACTCCCAACAAAGCCCCACTCTTCACCCCAGACAGCAAAAGCGAAATCCGTATGCCGTTCTGGAAGAAAATGGAGATGTCCCTGGGTTCCCTCAAGATACCCTTTTCCACTCACACCACCGCTGCCAACAGCAATTTTTGATTGGAGAATCTGATAGCCTTGACCCATGGGATCTTTAGCAGGATTCAGCAACGTTTCAATTCTGCGTTTCTGGTAATCTTTTAAAAGATAAAACCATGCAAATACTCCAGCACCACTGCCAAGCACCGCCCCAAGCCCTAACGTCTGCCAGCGAACTTTTGCAAAGAGGGTCATCGAAACAAAGATAATTCCCAACATCAGGGCAGTTCCAAGATCCGGCTGTTTCAAAATCAACAAAAACGGTAACAAGGTCAAAAGAACGGGCGTAACCATATCTCTGATACCATAGCCTTCAGCCTTTTCTTTGCGGGAATAATAGCTTGCAAGAGTCACAACAAGTGACAATTTAGCAAGTTCAGAAGGCTGCAGTTTAAAAAGCCCCAAATTAACCCAGCGCTGTGCGCCACCGGCAGAGTTCCCGGCAAAAAGAACAAAAAGAAGTAGAAGAACAATAAAAATATAAAAGGGATAGTTCCAGAAATGGAGTTCCTTGTAATCGAAAAAAAGGATAAAAAGAACCCCGCTAATCCCTAGAAGAAACAGATAGCACTGTTTTATATATGGTGGTATTCCCCAGGGAGAAGGCGGATATGATGCACTGTAAAGGTTCATCAACGCCATCCCACAAATACCAATAAGCATAAACAGCAGGATCCAGTCAAAATTGTAAAAATATCTTCTGTCTATACGAAACATTCTTCCCTATTCCCCCTTTTCCTTTTCAGCTTTATCTGCAGCCTGCAAGTAGTCAGTAAAATAAGCTTCCAGCAAAGCACGCGCAACGGGACCTGCCCCCGAGCCACCATGCAAACCGTGTTCGACAAGGACAGTCACTGCAATCTCAGGATCTTCTGCCGGGGCATAACAGGTAAACCAGGCGTGATCTCGATACTTGTAGGGAATATCTTTTTCTTTTAAATGTTTGTATTGTTTTAAACGTACTACCTGCGCTGTACCGGTTTTTCCACCAATGGTTAAGCCTTTTATTCTTACTTTTCTGGCTGTTCCATGTCTTCCCTGGATAACTTCTTCCATACCATTGCGTATCAGCGATAAAAATTTTTTCTCGCTTTTTAATTCGTCAACAACCACAGGCTCAAACTGAGACAAAACATTCCCATCAGGATCTGTTACTTTTTCTATCAACTGTGGCAGTAACTGCTTACCATTATTTGCTATCGTTGCAGTCATTAGACAAATCTGGAGAGGAGTTACAAGGTTAAAGCCCTGGCCAATAGCAACAGATAGAGTTTCTCCTTCCTGCCACTTCTTTTTGTATTTCTTTTTCTTCCAGTCTTTAGTCGGTGTAAGGCCGCTCTTCTCATTCTCCATCTCAATACCGGACTTATGCCCAAGGCCAAATTTATTTGCATATTTAGCAAGTCTGTCGACTCCCACCCGCAACCCCACCTGATAAAAATAGACATCACATGATTCAGAAATTGCACGTTTAAGGTTCACCGCGCCGTGTCCACTATGCTTCCAGCAATGATAACGTCGTTTTCCAAAATAGTAATGTCCAGGGCAATAAAGGACTGTGTCTTTATTAATTACACCGGTGGCCAACCCTGCCAGAGCAGTGATCATTTTATATGTTGATCCGGGTGGATACATAGCCTGAACAACTTTGTTAATGAGGGGATGTTTCGGATTATCAAGCAGCGCATTCCAGTTTTTATGGGAAATACCGCCAACAAACTGATCGATGGGAAGTACGGGAGTGGAGGCAAGCACCAGCATACGACCGGTTTTCACCTCCATGGCGACAACTGCACCCGCCTTATCGCCCGCATCCATTAAACCTTCAGCTATTTTCTGGAGCTCAGCATCAAGGGTCAACTTGATATCATTTCCAGGTAAAGGCTCTGTATTCTTTAGAAGCTGCTGTTCAAATCCTCTGGCATTTACTTCTGAAGAACTGCTTCCCTTTTCACCACGCAAATCCACTTCACGAATGCGCTCAATCCCCATTTTGCCGATTAAATCGCCACCTGTATAGACATCCTTCCCCCGAGCTTCAAGCTCCTTTTTACTGATTTCACCGAGATACCCAATGACATGCGCTGCGAGATTACCATAATGATATACCCGCACAGGAGTCGCTTCTATTCGAACTCCAGGAAAGTCCTGATTATGGTTTTCCACATATGCAAGGGTTTCCCAGTTGATATCTTCAAGTAACCGAACAGGTATATGCCTGGGTTTTCCCTCAGCCTCTCTTAATTTCTCCCAGAGTTTGGAGATATCAAGATCGAGGGCTGATGCAAGTTTTTTGAGAAGTTCATCCACATCATTTGAATCTTCACGAACAAGAACCACATTAAAAGATGGTCGATTGGTCACCAGCTCCCTATCCATTCTGTCTTTAATATTTCCACGTGGTGCTGCCACCTCGCGCATTCGTACCCGATTGCTATCCGCCCGTGCTTGATAGTGATGGCCTTTGTAAACTTGCAGAAACCAGAGCCGACCAATAATAATGGCCGCAAAAAAGAGGATGATGACGGCTGCAAAAAAAATTCTGCGTTTTAACGAATCAAGTTCAGCATCGTCATGCTCAGTAAACTCTTCAAGATCTTTATATCCGGACCACTTCATTTCTTAAAACTCATCGGAACTGATTTCCAGTACGTCGCTTCAAACTCTTTGAGGCTTTGCGTCGTGTTATTATTTTTTCATACAACCAGTTAAAAAAGACAAAACAGGGAATGGCGGCCACAAGCAGAATAAGCGTCTCCTGTACAATTCGCGACCAGGACCAGGGGGGAAGAAGCCCGGGCTGTGTTAAAGAGAAAAAGAGATAAAAAAAGCACTGCACGATAAAATAACTCACCCCAACCAATGGAATCTGGAAAGCAGTCTCTTTTACTGCACTATTTTGACCAAGAAATTTGACAATTGAGAATACCATCAAAAACAATAAAGGATAGGTACCAAGAAAGATTCCTGACGTTACATCCATTAACCAACCAATCAGAAAGGCAAGAAGCAAACCAGGAAACCAGCTAAATCTATATGCAGCAAAAACAACTAATACAAAGGCAAGATCGGGTTGCCCCAGCCAATTGGGGAAATAATGGAAAAATGTCGTCTGAATTGCTATCAGAATAAAACCGAATAGAAGAAAACACAGTGTTACCATTACTACTCTCCCGAAGAAGAGGTGGTTCGACTAAAAGCGTCAATATCCAACTGTTCCTCTGATAGATCGATGAAGAGTACCTCCAGACGAGCAAAATCAACTGCAGGCTCAACTTCAATCTCCAAAAACATACCGCGCCGCTTTGAGTGCACTTTGGTAACGGTTCCCAAGATGATTTCCGGTGGAAACATTCCACCAATCCCTGCGGTAACAATAGTATCCCCTTCCTTGACATCTCCATTTTTAAGAATGTATTGAAGGATATACCCCTGCTTTCCTGCCCCTTTTAATATTCCGCGGGCTCTACTTTTTTGTACAATAGCATCGATGGCACTTGATGGTGCGTTGGCAAGCAGCACCTTGGAATATTTGTCAGAAACCTGCACTATCTGTCCGACAACACCACGGGAATTCCGGGCCACCATCCCCTTAATAACACCATCATTTTTACCACGATCAATAATTAAGGTTTGAAACCAAAAAGAAGGATCCTTTCCAACTACACGTGCCATAAGTGCAGGAAAACTTTCTTTCTTTTTGAAATCCAGTTCATTTTCAAGAAATCTGTTTCTGGCATATGCAGAACGATATTCATCAAGTTGCGCATGGTAGGTACCAAGTTCCTTACGCAACTGATCGTTTTCTTCCTGTAAATTCCAGAGGCTGATATATCGATTTTTGAGACGGATACTACTAAGGGAAATTCGTGTAAAAACATTCTGAATCGGACCCAGAGTCCCGAGTGTTAATTGGTGTAAGGCACCAAAACGGCCACCAGTTGCAGACCCCAGCAAGAGCAGAAGGATAACAATAAAGAGTGAAAAAAGAAGAAAGAGACGGGTAAACCTGAAACGGTTTGTCTTCTTTCTGTCATTACTTTTCTTTCTAACTCTTGTCGCTCTCATTATTCACCGTAGCGAAGCCCCATCACAAAAGAACAATTTACTGTTTCAAACTAACGCAGGTAAACTGCAAGTAAGTGTCTTGTTACTATTCATAACGGTTTGATATTTTTGATGGACTCGTAAAAACTCTTCATCTTCTTCGTTACTGCAAATTTCTTATCTTTTCAACGTACCTTAGTACGCCGAAAAGATAAGAAATTTCCGTGTTTCGAATATGTAGTTTTTTCCAAGTTCATCTTGTTTTCGACCTTTTTACGAGTTTGTCATTATTGATGGACTCGTAAAAAG
>CAMZLK010000075.1 GCA_947311475.1 uncultured Desulfocapsa sp. | reverse complement strand
CAAAGGTAAAAACGTAAAAAATATCACTCAAAAAATGCGCAAGCTCAGCTTTGACGTACGAGCAGTTTTAGATCACTTGAAAATGACGAAAAATTCCTGTGCTAATTAAAAGGGTTGGGGGGTAGCATTAATTTACCCTGGGTTATCAACTCCTGCCCCACCTTTTCCCGTCTTGAAGAATTCGATAGACAGTGGCTGGTTGAGGATCCGGAAGATGCCCTTGAATTGTTGCTGGAACTCAAAGAATGCGGTGATGCTGTTATTCTCGAATGGCCCCAGGGAGAAAAACTGGCCGTTCGTAAACAGGTTTCCTTTGACAGCTTTTCCATGCAAATCAAGAAGGACAGGGACTGGTTTAAGGCCTCCGGTTCACTTAAGATCGATGGCAAGTCTGCTCTTGATTTAAAAAAGTTGCTGGATTTACTGGATCAGGGCATCGGCAGATTCATTCCCCTTGATGATGGAACGTTTCTCGCTCTCACCGGTCAACTACGAAAACGACTTGAGGAGTTGCGGGCATTTTCGGAAAATCACGGCAAAGGGGTACGGTTTTCGCCATTGGCCTCCCTTGCCCTTGAAGATCTCAGCAATGAAGCAGGCCTGCTAAAGACCGACAAGAGCTGGAAAACGCATTGTAAAAGACTTGCAGAAGTTATTATTCCTGAGCTTCCCTCCACATTACAGGGATCACTTCGTGATTACCAGCAAACAGGATTTAACTGGCTAGCCCAGCTTTCTCACTGGGGAGTGGGGGCATGTTTGGCAGATGATATGGGCCTTGGGAAAACCATACAGGCTCTGGCTGCCATCCTGCTTCGGGCAGCCGATGGCCCAACCCTTGTGGTGGCCCCCTTATCCGTTACTTCCAACTGGCAGGAGGAAGCCGGTCGCTTTGCTCCCACCCTGAATGTTATTGTTTTTGGGCCGGGGGACAGGCGGGAAACGATAAACAACCTGCAGCCTTTTGATCTTCTGATTGTCAGCTACGGCCTGCTGCCTCTGGAAGCAGAACTCCTGTGCGGCGTACAGTGGCAGACAGTTGTTCTGGATGAAGCCCAGGCCATCAAAAATATGCAGACCAAACGTTCCAAAAGCGCTATGAACCTGCAGGCGGAATTTAAAATCATTACAAGCGGTACTCCGGTGGAAAATCACCTGGGAGAGCTGTGGACGCTGTTCAACTTTCTAAATCCCGGACTGCTGGGTTCCTTTAAGGACTTTAATGAAAAATTTGCCATCCCAATCGAACGTGATCAGGACAGTGGTTCCCGTAACCATCTGCGAAAACTGATCCGTCCCTTCATTCTCAGACGCCTGAAAAATGACGTTTTGCAGGAACTGCCCGCCAAGACAGAGATAACCCTTAAGGTTGAAATGAGCAGAGATGAGTCACTGCTCTACGAAGCACAACGGATAAAAGCACTTGAGAATATAAGTTCCCATGATGAAGAAGGTGCAGGACAGCAACATCTGCGAATACTAGGTGAAATCATGAAATTACGCAGGTTGTGCTGTAACCCGAGTCTGGTTTTACCGGATTGCAATATCGCCAGCTCCAAGCTTAAAGTTTTTGGAGATACCGTACAGGAGCTGCTTGGTAACAACCACAAGGCTCTTGTTTTCAGTCAATTTGTCGGTCACTTGGAGATCCTTCGCAAGTATCTGGATGCTACCGATATAAGCTATCAATATCTGGATGGTTCAAGCACAATCAAAAAAAGAAAGCAGCGTATAGCCGATTTTCAAAACGGAAAAGGGGATGTGTTTCTTATCAGTTTGAAGGCTGGTGGTGCAGGCTTGAATCTGACAGCCGCCGACTACGTTATTCATATGGATCCGTGGTGGAATCCTGCAGTGGAAGATCAGGCCTCAGACCGTGTGCATCGCATTGGTCAGAAAAGGCCGGTCACTGTTTACAGGCTTGTTGTTAAAGACTCCATTGAAGAACAGATCGTTGCCCTGCATAAACAGAAACGTGATCTTGCCGACAGTCTTCTTGAAGGTACCGATGCTGCCGGTAAAATATCAGCACGGGAATTGCTGGGGCTCCTGCAGGATAAAGCCCGCCAGGTGTGAATCAACAGTATTCGGTTACGAATTTTGCAATAAGGACACGACCGGTTCCACAGCCACAGACGCACCAACCATTGGATTTCCCATACCGATAAACCCCGGCATTTCAACATGGGCGAGCACAGAAGAGGAACCCGGCAATTACCCTGTACACAAAAAAGAAAAGAGGAGGTCATTGTTCAGTATTTCAGGTATCATGCACTTCGTCACGCCGGTGCTTCACTGATAGATAACATCAACACACCCATCGGGACTATCCAGAAAATTCTTGGTCACGAAAACCGCAGGACAACCGAAATTTACCTGCATAGTTTTAACGAAACTGAGAAGCAGGCGATACGCGATTATGAACTTGCCAGACGAAATCCACACACAGATTCACACACAACAAAAAAGGCACTCAACCCGACTACGAGTTAAGTGCCTTAAATTATTGGTACACTAGACAGGATTCGAACCTGTGACCCCCTGATTCGTAGTCAGGTACTCTATCCAGCTGAGCTACTAGTGCATTCGAAGGGCAATATATACCCTAGTTCACTTTTTTCCTCAAGACCGTTTTCGACCTTTATTCTCTTTTTCCTGTTTATGGCAAATAATTTCATGATCAGCAGGTTTGAGAGTGGGATCAGCAACGATAAGAATATCTATTTTGTTCCGGGATTCCATTTCGCCAATCTCATTTCGTTTATTGTTAAGAAGATACTGCGCCACATCCAGGGGAAAGTGACATTCGACCCGAGCCACTTCCTTTCTACTGGCTCCGGTTTGGATACGTCGCAGGTAAAAAAGAGCCAGTGTCTCGACAGAACGCACAATACCGCGACCTTTACAGTGTTCACAAACTCTATAGTTACTGGTCTCAATGGGCGCACCCAGTTTTTGCCTGGAGATTTGCATAAGGCCAAATTTGGAAATCCGGCTAACATCAACCTTGGCCCGATCCCGCTTCATGGCACTCTTTACCCGGCGCTCAACCTCACGGATGTTTTTATTGATACGCATATCGATAAAATCCACAACAATCAAGCCTCCCAGATCGCGAAGGCGCAGTTGACGCGCAAGCTCTGTGGCCGCTTCCATGTTAGCCTTAAAGATGGACTCCTCGAAATTCTTGCCCTTTCCGGTGGAACCGGAGTTCACATCAATGGCAACCAGTGCTTCAGTAGGATCTATAACAATGGAGCCACCTGATGGAAGTTGAACTTGTGGCTGATAAATCGATTCGATCTGATCTTCCACGTTAAACTGATTGAAAATTGGCCGTGAGCCCTTATGCAATCTAGCTTTTGCGCCTTTTTGTTTGCTTGGCAGCAATTCGAGAAAGTCTTTAACCTTTTCAAGAGCAGTCAGATCATCAACTAAAATTTCTTTAATGTCTGGATCAAAATGTTCCCGTAAAAAGCGCAGCACACAATCGTGATCCTGATAGATCCTCCCCACACCATCAAGTGATTGTCCTTTCTTTTTGATCTCGGCCCAGAGCTTTACCAGCGAGCGAACATCTTTGGTAAGAGCTGTTTTGGTCACATCAATACTGGCTGTGCGTACAATCCAGCCAACACCTTCTGGAATATTCAGCGATCCCATGATTTCACGAAGTTGTGATCGTCGCTCTTCACCACTGATTTTCCGTGAAATACCAGAAGAATCAGAACCGGGCATCAAAACAACACCACGCCCTGGAATGGAGAGATAAGTGGTCATATTGGCACCCTTATTCCCAACCTCTTCCTTTACAACCTGTACCAGAACTTCCTGTCCCCGCTCGAGGACCTCAGTGAGTCTCAGTTTTTTCCACTGACGTTGTTCTATTAAGCGTTTATGTTCTTCGCTGATCTCCTGCTTATAATATTCCGGATGGATTTCATTGAAGGGAAGAAAACCATTTTTATCGGTACCATAATCCACAAAGGCTGCTTGAAGATTACTTTCAATGGCAACAATTTTTGCTTTATAAATATTATTTTTAGTCTGCTTGGAAGAAACGGTGGACACATGAATAGATTCCAGACGACCATCTGCAAGAAGAGCCAAGCGGCATTCTTCAGGCTCTTCAGCGTTAACAAGAAGCTTTAAGCTTTGTGGCTTTTCTTTTGGGGCTGGTTGTTCAACCCGAGCCTGAGTCTTTTTTCCCTTCTCAGAACTTTTTGCCTTTCCACCAGTTTTAGCACGGGGACGCGCAGGCTTCCTCTCAGGCTCACTTTTGGTTGGTGCTTCAGCTTGAGGAGCTTCTTCCCTGGCAATAATCTGGGATCCGGAAAGCGATTCACCTGAAGTCTCAGAAACATCTTCAGCCTTCACTTCTTCGCTTTGTTTTGGCTTACCAACAGGTTTTTTTCTCGAGGTTGTTTTTTTTCGGGGAGTCCGAGGCTTGGGAGTACTCTTTTTAGGTGTTGCTTTTTTCCTGGGCTTAGGAGTTGCTTTTTTTTCAGTTTTTTTAGATTCGGCCTTACTTGCTGCTGCAACGGGCTTTTCTTCTACTGTTTCTTCTTTAACTGTACTCTTCCACCAGGCACCAGTTGATGCCTTCACACTTTTTCTCTGCACAGCCTTTTTCTTAGGCTCTGCCTTTTTATCTACCATTTTTTTCCTTTGTCGGAAAAGAACATATCTTTCCCAAATCTTCATGACACTCCTGTTTTAAAGGAGGTCGCATATTGTACACAGAAAGCAACGGCAAAATACCACCCTCTCTGTCTAACATTTTATCACCACCTTGCCCGGGAACAGTCTTTACAGGATATTTAACCCCTCAACTCATCCTAAAAGCACCAGGAAAACAACCAGGAGCTCGCAAGGTATGTAACACTACTCTTCAAAGAGAAAATTTGGCTCAAAAACTGCCAACATCTTTTCTTCGTACAATTTTCAGGTACTGCCCGACATAACTGATGGCGTCGTAAAAAACTCTTCACCTGCTTCGTTGCTGCATTTTTTGTCTAATTACGACGTACCCTAGTACGCTGGAATCAAGAACAAAATACGCGCCTCACATCTGAAGTTTTTTACTTAACCATCTCTCAAGAAACAGTAAACCACAACTTCCAGAATCCACATTAGAAATGATAATCAGGGAGAGGACCATCAACGGCCCAACTGCAGAAAGCGGTGGTTAACATCTCTACACAGGAGACATCGGACAGAGGTTTTTAGAGAAAGAGTCACAAAAAACACTACTATTCTTTCCAGAAAAACATTACACTGCGAATTGAAAGTAAAACAATTCTCCTTTATTATCAAGGCAAATATGTGATTTTAGACTTGACACCATTCGCCCATCCTCGTACATTTCAATCGTTAATCGAATTTTCTTTTGCTAATCGGGGAAACAAGACATTTGTCTCATTTTTTCAAGACGATAGCTCTCCAGCTCCCGATCATGCAATATCTTATCTGAAACCTATGTTATGTCAGCCTGTTTTACTGGTATAACTGCACATAAACTTTCAAGGAGTTAGCTGTGACAAAGCTCTTTAATCGCCCTTCTTCAAAATTTTCCCTCTGTCTTTGCTCATTGTTGGCCCTTGTTGCCCATCCCGGTTTTCTTCATGCTGACACAGTAAAAACTGATGAATGGCAAATTGAAGCGGACAAGGTTCAGCGTTTCGATAATCCCTCAAGTATTATTGCAGAGGGAAATGTGGTTCTAACAAAACTACGAATCCTCCCTCCCAAACAGGAAAAAAAGAAAACAGCAACATCTGACTGGGCTGTCCTCCTTGAAGAAGAAACATCCATGGCTGACGAAGAGGTTATTACCCAAGAGAATGTATTGGACAAGAAACCCCGTATTGTCACCGAAATGACCATAGAGGCTGACTGGATAGCCTATGACGTCGAACGAAACAGTATCAAGGCAAAAGGACATGTGGCAATCAATAACGACACGGATCAGCTTGTTGCAAAAGAAGGCGTACTTGACCTGAATACGGAAACAGGAACATTTAAAGAAGCAACTATTCTTCGTGAAAAGCTTGATTTACACCTTGAAGGGGAAACCATTGCAAAAACTGGCGTCAACACCTATCGCATTCAAAATGGCTGGGTTGTGACCTGTAAAGTCGATGAGGGCAAGACTCCTCCCTGGAGTTTTGCCGCCAGCGAAACCACGGTAACCCAGGGCGAATATGCTTTTATGAAAAATGCCACATTCCGTATTAAGGATATACCGGTTTTGTATACTCCCTGGCTCATGGTACCGGTTGGCAACAAACGACAAACGGGCCTGCTCTTTCCTGAGATCTCAAATTCCTCCAATAACGGCTTCGGAGTCAATCTGCCTCTTTTTATAAATCTTTCAGATTCATCTGATATTACCCTCTATCCGGAATATTATGTCAACCGTGGTTTTATGCCCGGATTTGAATACCGCTATACCCTGGCTCCACAGAAAAAGGGGAGTTTTATGGCCAGCTATTTACAGGATGATCTTTCCGATCCGTCGGAGACTGAATACAGGCAGGACACAGGATATACCCACACCAATGAAGAAAGATACTGGGTTCGTGGTAAAGTTGACCATGACTTTGACAATGATGTGGCAACCCGATTTGATCTCGATATCGTATCCGACAGAGATTACCTGACTGAATTTAATTCCGGTGTTACCGGCTTCCGGGACTCCAACGAAAGATTTCTTGATGTTTTTGGTCGTGGTTTTCAGAATAAAACCAGTGACCACCGTATAAACTCAGCAAAACTCCTGAAGTCCTGGGATGGGATGGCACTTGAGGGTGTCTTTCTTGGCGTCAACGATATACGGGACAACACAAGCAGCCCGACACCACTCTGGAAACTCCCAAGCCTCGATTTCACAGGAAGTAAAAACCTGGGTGACACAAATATCGCCATCGACTGGGACACAGATTATGTCAACTATTACCGCGAAAATGGGGTGGGTGGGCACCGTGTTGATTTATTTCCCCGCCTGAGTACGTCTCTCCCCTTTGGCCCTTACCTCGAAGCCCGTGCCGAGGCCGGAGTTCGTGATACCTTTTATAATGTCCAAACTTATGGTGATGGTGTGTGGGAAGGAGATAACACAGATAACCGTTTACTTGGAAAGTTCCATACTGAAGTTGGCACAACCCTGCTAAAAGACTTTTCCTTTAACAGTAACGGTTCCAGCGGTCTTACGCACAGTTTGAGACCTTTTGTACAGTTTGATTATCTTTCAGACACAAATCAAGACGATCTCCCTAATTTTGACTCTGTTGACCGCATAGAAGATCAAAATAAGATTACCTATGGTATTGACAACTTTTTTGATTTCTTTGAAACAAACAGCAAAGGAAAGGAAACAAACAGTGATTATGGCTATCTGAAAATAAAACAAAGCTATGATCTGCGCAGCGAAAGGTCGGACACTCCATTTTCGGCTGTCAACTTGAGACTGCGATGGAATCCAATGGACAAAGCCAGGCTCATCTACAAGACTGACCTTGATATCTATGGTGGCGGATTCACATCACACACCCTTGAAGTTGCCTACGAAAACAGCCGTGGCGACTTTCTCGACCTTGATTACAGGTATGGTGACAACGGGAACACAGAGCAAATTAATGCACACGCAAGAGCACAGATTATAGATACCGTCTTTGCAGAATATCAAATTGAACATTCTTTGTCTGAAGGTAGAGTCATTGAGCAGAACATATCACTTCTCTACCAGCCAACCTGCTGGTCTGTTGAACTGCAATCAAAATATACGCCGGGTGACCATGTGATCAGTATACTCTTCAGCCTTGCAAATATTGGAAACCCTCTGGGAATAAAACTTTAGTGCCTTACTCCATGATTCCTGCAATAAAAAACAAGAAACCGAGGAAGGTTAACTGCAATCATATTGTCACGTTATATCACCAAGGCACTTACTTGCAGTTCACCTGCGTTAGCAAATATGCACTTTGATGTCTTTAATGGTGATGCAGACGGAATACTGGCTCTCCACCAACTCCGTCTTCATGACCCAAAACCTGCCGCTACTCTGGTCACCGGAGTAAAAAGAGACATCAAGCTTCTCACTAAGATTACTGGCACACAAAATAGCAGTATCACTGTCTTTGACATTTCACTGGATTCCAACCGTGATGCACTTCTCACACTCCTTGGGGCAAACAATACTATTTCATATTTTGATCACCATTTTAGTGGAGACATCCCAGACACCTCACATCTCACACCCCACATCAATCCCAGCGCCACGATATGCACTTCCCTCATAGTGGACAAACTCCTTGATGGAAAATATCGGAACTGGGCTGTTGCAGGAGCTTATGGAGATAACCTCCATGATTCTGCAGCAAAAGCCGCAGCAAGCCTCTCACTTAAGACCAAAGAAATATCTCAACTTCGAGAGCTTGGTGAATTACTCAACTATAATGGTTACGGTACCCGGATAAGTGATCTTCACTTCGCACCGGATGAGCTCTATAAAGCCCTCCATCCATTTGAGGATCCATTCTCCTTTCTTGCTGACTCACCAGATCTTGCTACATTACGCCTGGGATTCAAAGAAGATATGGCCCTTGCCATGGAACAAAAAGAAATGGATCCCGGAAAAAGAAACCGGGTATATACATTCCCCAATGCTCCCTGGGCAAGAAGAGTATCAGGAGTTTTCTCCAACCTTCGGGCACGTGAGAAAAAAGGTGCGGCGCATGCACTCATTGTGGAAAATGATGACAATTCGCTTCGTGTCAGCGTGCGGGCACCCATCACCAACAGGAAAGATGCCGATACCCTCTGCCTTTCCTTCCCCACTGGTGGAGGACGTTCAGCAGCTGCTGGAATCAACCGGCTTCCCGCAGAAATGCTGGATGACTTTCTTATGCGTTTCCAAACAACTTTTGCAACGTAATACTTTCAGTCAATGAAAAATACTCCCCTCATCATTTTTCTTTCGATCCTCTTCCAGTTCTCTTTTTCACATCTTTGCGTAGCAGAAAAAAAGGCCGCAGATTTTGTAACTGACGGACAAAAAATAGACCTTTCCCAGGAAAAGTATCGCCGCCTCTTCCAGGAACTTTCAAAAGACAGCATCTACACACAATCCGAGTTGGCAAAACTGTTTAACGGGGTAAAGATTAAACGAAAGGTGCTTGTTCTCATGGATACACAGTGGGAATCCAAGCCCTACTATGAATATCGGCCACGCTTCATCTCTAGATCAGTTATCAGAAAAGCCAAAAAGAAACTAAAAAAATACAGCACTCTCCTTGATCGTATTGAGCAGGAGATAGGCGTTAACCGAGAAGTCGTTATTGCCATATGGGGAATCGAATCCCGGTTTGGCAAAAACAGCGGTGGATTTAATGTATTTCGGACCTTAAATACCCTGTTTGATGCCTATCCTCGCAGATCCGAGTTCTTCAAAAAGCAACTCATTGCTTTTTTAATTCTCTGCAAAGAAAACAACTATAATCCACTCAAAATCAAAGGTTCTTATGCCGGTGCATTTGGACAGACCCAGTTCATCCCCTCAAGTTTTCGTGAATATGCAGTTAGTTTTGATGGCGATACACGCCGGGATGTCTTTGGTTCCCCCCCTGATATTCTGGCTTCCATCGCCAACTATCTGAAATCCTTCCACTGGACACTGGATACTCCTCTTTATGTCGATATCGGTTTACAATTAAAAGGGAAAGAAGTTCGGAAAGCAAACAGTACAGGCCGTAAAGGCCTTGTGTATTTCAAAATTGTTCAAAAAGAACAATCCATCGCCCTGCCTATCCCCCCTGAAAACCGCCCCCTGACCATCGTAGGACTTGAAATTGCCCCCAGAAAAGGTGGTGGAAAACGATATATTGCCGGATATCCGAATTTTCAGGCTATCACAGAATGGAACCACTCAAACAGATATGCCATGGCTGTGAGTGAACTTGCCGAAGCTATCAAATAACAAAACAATATGAAAAAAACATCTTATCTCTGTACCATCTTTTTATGCTTTCTGATGGCACTATGCGGTTGTGCCCAGCCTCCCCTTGACAAATTAACACAGCAAATGCCACAGTTCACAGACGATTTACAGCTTGAAGGATTGCTCACAGGGGCCGTACGTCATCTTCACTATTTAAGGAAACTGCCCGATGATGCATCCTTCACTTTAGGAACTGACGTCTACCCTGTTTCCTGGCTCCGGGAATCCATGAAATCATTCATTGATATCCTGAAACAGGATCCTTCCCCTGAAGAACTCTCAAGAATTATTTCTGAAAATTTTAGTATTTATCAGGCTGGTGGCAGAAAGGAATTACCCAGAGGAGAAATGCTGATAACCGGCTACTATGAGCCATTTCTTCAAGGAAGTCTGACTCGGGAAGCACCTTTTATTTTTCCACTCTATGCCCCACCCGAATCCCTTATTCAGATACGGGACATGAAAAATGGAAAGATGACCTTCAAACGAAAAGACAGGCATGGCAGACTTGTTCCCTACTGGACCCGTAAGGAAATTGAGGAAAATCAGTATGCCGCCGGTAGTGAACTGATCTATCTTGAGAATCCCGTTGATGCTTTCATCCTTCATGTTCAGGGATCTGGAAAAGTTCAATTGCAGGATGGCACTATCCGTTCCATTCACTATGCGGCATCCAATGGTCTTGAATATTTCTCCATAGGCAAGCTGTTGGTGGATCGGGGTAAAATGAGCCTCGAAGAAGCTTCCATTCCCACAATTCGCAAGTATTTACGCAAGCATCCGGATGAACAAAAAGAGATCCTCAATCACAATAAAAAATACATCTTCTTTAATTGGGCCCCTGATGGCGATCCTGCGGGAAGCCTTGGCGAACCCCTTGTTGGAGGTCGCTCCATTGCAATAGATCCTGATTTTTTACCTCAGACCGCACTTGGCTTTCTGATAAGTCGCAGGCCTGTACTTGATAAAAAAGGTGCAATCAAAGAATGGGTGCCTCTACATCGTTTTGTTTTCCCACAGGATACCGGTTCTGCGATTAAGGGAAGCGGGCGTGCGGATTTATATTGGGGGAGCGGAAATTACGCAAAAGTTGCAGCAGGAAACATGAAAGAAAAAGGCACCCTCTATTTTATGGTAAAAAACAACTTTGAAAAAATGAAAAAATGAAAAAATGAGCCGTGAAATCGGCAATTGGCAAGACAGCTCCAGAGTATATCATGAAAGGGCAGAAGAATACGACAGCTGGTTTACAAACAGCCTGCTCTTTGATATTGAAACAGCTGCTGTTCTGGCATTAAACATTCCCACAGAATCTCCTGCCCTTGAGATCGGTGTTGGTCCCGGTCGCTTTGCAAAATCACTTTATTCTGGTTTTGGTATTGATCCAGCCTTTGCACCTCTTAGAATTTCCAAGTCCAGGAATATCACGGTTTGTCAGGCAATTGGCGAAGCATTGCCTTTTCGCAGCAAGACATTTGCACAGGTATCTCTCTTCTTCACCCTCTGTTTTGTACAGAACCCGGAAAAAGTCTTCCATGAGGCAAGCCGGGTACTTCAGGATTCAGGTCATCTGGTTGTAGGCTTTGTAGCGGCCAGCAGTAAATGGGGGCAACACCTGCAGCAAAAAAAAGAAGACGGGCATCCTTTTTATGAACATGCTGATTTTCTGGAACTTGAAGATATCACAACACTTCTTGCAGAACAAAACTTTTCCCTTACCGGCTCTGTTTCAAGTCTGTACCAGGAACCAGGAAAAGTAAACCAAATGGAATCACCGCAGTCCGGTCTTGATAAAAACGCCGGGTTTATCGTAATTGCCGCCCGGAAAGCACCTTGAACTATTCTCTTAACCAAGATATCCAAAACGCTTCCAAAAGTCGGGAAAGGATTTTGCGACACAACTCTCCCCTGTGATCTTTACCCCGGGAACCCGAAGTCCTGCCACAGCAAAACTCATGGCCATACGATGGTCATTGTAGGTTTCAATCTCTGCGCCGTGCAAACATGCACCACCATCACCGTGGATCACCATAAAATCGTCTCCCTCCTCCACTCTTGCTCCCATTTTGCTGAGTTCCGTGAGCGTTGCAGTGAGTCGATCACACTCTTTGATCCGTAAATGGGCGATATTGTTTATTACTGTTTTTCCATGGGCAAACGCCGCTACAACCGCAAGCGTTGGTACAACATCCGGCATATCCCCCATATCCACAGTAATTCCTTCCATACGATCTCGCCCGCCGAGAGTGATACCACCACCATCACGACTTATTTCACAGCCCATTCGAGCAAGAAGAGGTACCAGATTTGCATCGCCCTGCAGCGAAGGAACCGGTACATTAGACACGGTTACGCGGCCTCCGGTAATTGCGGCTGCCGCCCAGAAGTATGATGCATTGGAGGCATCTCCTTCAATCTCATATTCCATGGCCCGATACTTACCCTTTGGGATAACAAAGGAGGTAAACTCTTCATTACATTCCACGCTCACCCCAAAATCGGACATTACTGAAAGGGTCATGGCAACGTAGGGTTTTGAGAGAACCTCACCGTTTACTTCTAACGTTGCAGCTGTTGCAGCATAAGGTGCAACCAACAGCAGAGATGATACATATTGGCTTGATTTTCCTTCGGGAAGGGTTGTCCCCCCGCCAGTAAGCCCATTGCTCTTTATTTCAAGAGGCGGGCATCCGGTACCATGAACGGAACGGATATCAACGCCCCATCCCTGCAAGGCCTTCATCAGGGGCCCGATGGGACGCTCCTGCATACGTTCTTCACCATCAATACAAAAATCTCCATGTCCCAATGCAGCAACCGATGTGAGAAAACGGGTGGCAGTACCGTTGTTGCCAAGAAATATCTCTTTTTCAGGGGTAGTAAGGATTCCACCATTTCCATGAACAGTCCAGACCTCCTCTCCTCGATCCACTTTAACCCCCATCTGCTCCAGGGCCTCTGATGTGTAGCTGGTATCTTCGCTGGCAAGGGGGCCCATCAGTTTACTGGTTCCATCTGCAAGTGCTGCAGCAATCAGAGCACGCTGAGTCAGGCTTTTAGATCCGGGAACAGTAATCGTAGCATCCACTCCTGATACTGGCTTGATTTCTATCATTTGTTTATCACTTATAATTTCATTTAATCTTAGCGAACGCCCCTGCAAGTGCATCACGCATAACCACAACCGGAGCTATGTTCCCAGTCCAGAGTTCGAACTGAGCAACCCCCTGATAAAGAAGCATTTCCAGGCCATTGATGATTATGCAGCCATTTGCTTCAGCCTCCTGCAACAACCGGGTTTTCCTTGGAGCATACACGATATCCATTACCACTTTAAAACGTGTGACAATTCCCTCAGGAAGTGGGCTCTTGTCAATATGCGGACTCATTCCCACTGAAGTTGCATTTATTACTATATCGCCTTGAAGCTGCGCAGTATCTTCAAGGGATGTCCAGGAACAACCAAGTTCATCAGCCAGGGCACGGCCACGGGATTCCGTACGGCTGCACAGTACAAATTCTGCTCCTCTTTCCCGCAGTCCAAAGCCGATGGCACGCGCAGACCCACCAGCACCAAGAATAACAACCTTTGCCCCACTGAGATTAATTTTTTCTTCCAGGGCGCGTGTGGCACCCAGCCAATCGGTGTTAAGCCCTGTGAGTACACCATCTGTGTTGATTACAGTATTAACCGCTCCAATCTTTACAGCCACAGGATCGATATTGTCCAGTAGTTCCATAACAGCTTCCTTGTGAGGAATGGTCACACTTACCCCCTGTACACCAAGGCCACGAATACCGGTAATCGCATCGGCAATATCAGGTGCAGGAAAAGGCAGGTACACCGCATCAATTCCAGATGCCGTAAGAGCCGCATTATGCATGGCAGGGCTGAGTGAGTGAGCAACCGGATTTCCCAATATCCCGTATAACAACGTTTTTCCGTTAATAGCCATGGACCCGTCTATGCCCCCATCAATGAATAAATTTCACGCAGAGCTGCCACCGACAACTGCCCCGGTGCAGTAGCCTCCGCATCACTTACCGCACAATAGGTCATATAGCCACCAAGGCCACAGGTGGAAACCCGACTCACGACACCGGCCCTGCCCATGCAAAAGGCAATCAGGGGGAAATTTAACTGTTCGGCAACTTCCTGCAACTGCATCACTCTTAATACGTCCTGATAAGTATTTGCAGTTGTAATAATCTTCCCGATGTCAGCACCTAGCTCCTGCATCAGAGTCATGCGCCCCACAAGCTCTTCCCGTGATGGTGTATTTTTAAAATTATGCCAGGATACTATTAATTTTGTTTTACTTTCCCGTAGCGCTATCCGCATTCGCTGATGCGATTCTTCGGGAGCAAGAAGTTCCAGATCAACATATGTACTGTTTTCTGCAACGGCCTCAAGCAATACTCCAAGACGCTGTTCTTCATCCCCTGAAAACGCTCCTCCTTCCCAATCGGGTCGGTTGGTAAACAACAAGGGGATTTGCAGAGTATTCAAGAAGGGTGATACTGCGGGCAGTCCCAGATAATCCAGACGAATTTCGAGAACATCAGCCAGTGATACGACGGAATCAGCAAGAGCTAAAACATCATCAATGGTTTCATGGCCAATGGAGACACAGATACGATTAGAGGACTTCATAAATTAACTATTTTTGATGGACTCGTAAAAACTCTTCATCTTCTTCGTTACTGCAAATTTATAATCTTTTCAACGTACCTTAGTACGCTGAAAAGATTATAAATTTCCGTGCCTCGAATATGAAGGTTTTTCCAAGTCCATCCTGTTTTTGACCTTTTTACGACGCCATCATTTTTGATACACTCGTAAAAAGGTTAAAATCCCGATGGCTAAATAGCTAAGCGCAGACTTCGAAAAACTTCATATGCGAGGCGCACATTTTTTATTCTTTTCAGCGATTCTTATCGCCCAGGCAACAAGAAAAGAAACAACAGTAAGATCATCCAGCATTCCAAATCCCATAATCCAATCTGGAATTAAATCAAAAGGAGAAAGCAGATATACAATGGCAATGGCCAGTATCGCTTTCACCCTCAATGGTGTATCACGCCTGAAAAGGAGATTCCCCCAGGACTGTATCCGATTCCACAAAGTAGACGGTGAAGGTTTATTATCTGGAGAATTTGTCATAATCCGTTCAAGAGAGAACCAGCGCTCCAATCATCTCTCGTATTGAAATAAGCTTCTGCTCGGTAACATAACGAGCCAGACCTTCCACAGCCTCTTCACTTGCTCTTGGATTAACGAAGTTTGCTGTTCCTATTTGTACAGCAGTCGCTCCAGCCAGCATAAATTCCAGTACATCCTCTGCCGTTTCAATTCCACCTATACCTATCACGGGAATAGATACAGTCTGTGCAACCTGATAAACCATACGCAATGCAACAGGCTTAATGGCTGGACCGGAAAGGCCACCAATCACATTTGCCAATGCAGGTCGTCTGCTACGAAGATCAACAGCCATACCAATCAGGGTATTAATAAGGGAAACAGCATCAGCACCACCATCTTCCACAGCCCGTGCAATATTTGTAACATCGGTCACATTAGGAGAGAGTTTTACAATAACAGGTACAGATGACACCTTTTTTACAGCAGCAGTAACTGCCGCCGCCATTTCAGGAACAGTGCCAAATGCCACCCCACCCTTTTTCACATTTGGACATGATATATTTACTTCAATTGCCGCGACACCCTCTACATCGACAAGTCGCTCTGCAATTTCCCGGTACTCGTTCACTGTATCCCCAAGGATATTTACGACCACCGGAACAGTAACTGCCTGCAGGGATTCCATCTTCTCAGATATAAAACGATCAACGCCCACATTTTCAAGACCTATGGCATTTAACATTCCACAGGATGTTTCAACAATCCGCGGTGGAGGGTTCCCCGCTCTCGGCTCAAGGGATATCCCTTTAACAACAACAGCACCAAGGCGATGTAGATTAACATAGGGTTCAAATTCTTTTGCATAACCAAATGTACCTGATGCGGTCATCACAGGGTTTTTCAGACGAAGCCCTCCTATGGAAACACTCAAGTCAGCCCCGCTTATTTCACTTTCCATACTAACTCCTTTGCATCAAAAACAGGGCCGTCTGAACAGGCATGAGCATAAACACCTTTTCTCGAAGGTACGATACACCCAAGGCACGCTCCCATTCCACACGCCATATGGGTTTCCATCGAAACCTGACAGGAAAGTCCTCTTTCCTTACAAAAAAGATGCATGGCTGCCATCATCGGATAGGGGCCACAAACATGCATCCTGCTGGAACTACCAAGATTGATCGTTTTAAGCACATCGATCACAAATCCATGATGTCCAAGGGAACCATCGTCCGTTGCAGTATGCACCCGAAGACCAAGCTCTTCAAAATCTTTTACTAATGGCGAGAGTTCGGCTGCAGTTCTGGCTCCAATTACAACAAGCGGTGGGTTTTGGGGGCACACCCTTACCAGCCATTTACCAAGGAAAAGAAGAGGTGCGATGCCCATCCCCCCACCAACCAGACAGTTATCGTCGTCACAATCAACCTGATATCCATTCCCTAACGGCCCAAGTACAGAAAGATACTCTCCCACGCGGTAGTGTGCAAGAATAGATGTTCCACTACCTACGACTTTAAAGAGAATCTGAAAATGTCTTTCGTTACTGGTCTGTGAAATGGAAAAAGGTCTACGGAGCAGAGGATCTCTCCCTTCACCGGCTTTTACCATCACAAACTGTCCAGGCTTTGCCCTGGAAGCAATATCCGGTGAGTCCAGTGTTAATCTCACAATATCTGAACTGAGTTGCTCAAAACGAATAATCTGTGTTTTTTCCTGGAATTGTGACATGGTAAGGGCTATTATTAAAATAAATTTAAATGTTTCTTAAAAAAATTACGATACACCCTCTATGGATATTATTTTACTCTTTGTTCTTGGTACTGCCTTTTGCTTTGGAGCCATTGTCGGCAGCTTCTTAAATGTCGTAATCCTGCGACTCCCCAGTGAGGGCGAATCCGTTGTCTTTCCTGCATCTCACTGCACAAGCTGCATGGCTGATCTCCACTGGTATGAAAACATTCCGGTCTTAAGTTTCCTTGTACTTCGGGGCAAATGCAGTCACTGCAATGAACCAATTTCATTCCAGTATCCAGTGGTGGAGCTGAGCATGGCCATCCTCTCGTCTGCCCTCGTCCAACGCTTTGGACTGAGTATCACAACTGCAGGATATTTCCTGTTCTGTGCTGCACTTCTGGTTATTATATGGATTGACATTCACCATCAGATAATACCAGATGTGATATCTCTTCCAGGTATTGTCCTGGGTCTTTTATTTTCAGTGTTTTGCCATGTACTCTACTGGAAGGATTCTCTTTTCGGCGTTCTCGCTGGTGGCGGAATCCTTTATGCAATTGCCCTTCTCTATTTTCTATGGCGCAAAGTAGATGGAATGGGAGGCGGAGATATTAAACTGCTTGCCATGATTGGTGCTTTTCTTGGCTGGCAGTCATTGCCCTTTGTCATCCTCGCAAGCTCCCTCAGTGGAACAGTTGTTGGTCTCCTTGCCATGATAAAACAGAAGAAAGGTGGTCAAACCCGAATTCCCTTTGGCCCTTTTCTTTCGGTTTCAGCCCTTGTTTATCTCTTTTTTCAGGGAAAGATCTTTTTGCTCTACGAGATCTACCTGAATGCAGTCATGCCTGGCTGAAACAGGCATTCACATTGAAATTCCAGTGAACTTTTTTAAAAAGTGCTGGCCGTTCCAGCTGATTCTCCCCCCACCTGTTCTCTTACTGATATAAGGGCAGGAGAATTCGTTTCTTTGATACTTTTCGCATCAGGAAAATACTATACTGTAGAAAAAAACAAAAAAAAAGTCCCCGACTACTCGGGGACTAAAAAAAACGAGAATACCCAATGCCCTGGGAGCCTGTCCGAGAATAGGCATTTTGGTCAAAATCGAAGAATTTTCAGAAAACAAGCACAGCCATATATGTGATATTGCGGGCATTATTTTTTGACAATTTTGAAGAGTTTGGGCAGGTAGCGAGGTACGAGACTCCGAAAGGGCATTCTCGGACAGGCTCCTAGCACTCTTCTACTTCATGCTCGACACCAATGGCTATTTTGTAAAGTACCGTCACAACAAAGAACCCCGTTGCCCACACACCAATGGTAATTCCAAGCTCATTCATGGTTGGAACATATTCGGTTATTTCATGCAAAGGATTCGGAACAAAACCGGCAAGTACAAAGCCAATGCCCTTATCCAGCCAAAATGCCACAAACAATGCCACACAACCGAGTCCAAGTACAAAATCATTCTTCTTGGCAGCAGGTGTTGCAAGGGTTGCAATGGCCCCAAAAGCAAGTATTACAAAAGCCCACATAAATGGAACCAGATTGTTGTATACGTGACCATGATGTTCAAGACCAAAGAACAGATACTGCAGTGCATGCTTATGACCTGGAATATTGGAGTAGTACCCAACAAAGAATTCAAGGCCAACAAAGAACATATTTAACAGTGCTGCATAAATAATAATTGTAACAAGCTTGTTCATTGCCTTTCTTCCTGCATCAAAGCCTGCAACACGTTTCAAAACAAGACACGCAATAACGATAAGAGCTGGTCCTGCGGCAAAAGCAGATGCGAGAAAGCGGGGAGCAATAATGGCAGAAAGCCAGAAATGACGTCCGGGCAGACCGCAGTACAGCATAGCCGTTACGGTATGAATGGAAACAGCAAAGGGGATAGAGAGATAAACAAAGAAATAAATCCACTTCGGTGGTTTTACCTGCTTTTTCTCAGCAGTGAGTATTACCCAGCCACAGAGAATGTTTAAAAACAGATAGCCATTCAACACAATTGCGTCATAGAACAGCATGGAATGTGGAGATGGATGCAAAACAACGTTCAAGGCACGCATTGGTTGCCCAAGATCAGCCATAATAAACAGCAGACACATGACGATGGCAGCAATGGCAAGAAATTCACCTAAAATTGTGATCCTTCCAAAATCCTTATAATTATGAATATAATAAGGGAGTACCAGCATCACACCTCCAGCCGCGACTCCGACCAGAAAGGTAAACTGGGAAATATATAATCCCCATGAGACATTACGGCTCATGCCGGTCATACCCAGGCCAAAGTTGTACTGCCTTACATAACAGGCAGCACCAACAGCCATGAACATTCCTAAAAATGCAAGCCAGACCCAATATGCCGGTTTGCCTTTGAGTGTTTTTTCAATCATGACTACCTCACACTATGTAAAAGACTGATGGTTTAGTACCCAGCGTTGGCTTTCTCTGGATAGTAAATTCTTTATCAAGTATCGCACGTACCTCGGACTTCGCATCATTCAGGTCGCCAAATGTAATGGCACCTGTTCCTTTGCAGGACTCAACACAGGCAGGTTCCTGCCCAAGAGCCAGTCGCTCAGCACAGAAGTTACATTTTTCAACAACTCCCTTCATACGTGACGGGAAATTTTTGTTGTACTTCTTTATATAGGGGCGTGGATCCTGCCAGTTGAAAGATCTGGCACCGTATGGACAGGCTGCCATACAAAAACGACAACCGATACAACGATGGAAATCCATTGCCACAATACCAGTGGTAGGTGACTTAAAAGTCGCCTGGGTAGGACATGCACGAACACACGGTGGATCATCACAGTGATTACACAAAACCGCGAAATCAGTTTCAGTTATTCTTTTGGATGAATGATAGGCCGACTGATCAGTGAACACACTTTCAAAAGGTGCCTTCCACAACCATTTTATTTCATTTTTCTTGTCAGGATACTGTGGAATATTGTGGGCATCAATACAGGCACTGATTGCACCGTCAAGTAATTCGGGTTTATCAGCAAACTTACGCATATCAATTACCATACCAAGGCGCACCCCCTTAGGTGCCTCCTCGCCATGAGCCCCATGTGCAACAGCTGGCGCATGGCCTGCGGCGGGAACAACGCGTCCCCCCGAAGCATGTGCGGAAGTTCCGGACAGTTTGATGATGGCTGGTGCTCCTATTCCTGCAATCACTGACGCACCTGCAATTTTTAAGAACTTTCTCCTTTGCTTATCCATTAGTGCGTTGCCTCCTTCGATCCTGCCTCTTTGGGAGTCAGATGACAATCCCAGCAATAAGGCTGTACAGCTGCATAAGTATGACAGCTATCACAGAACTTCTCTTTCCGACTATGGCATTTCAGACATGCCAGCTGCAGACCTTTGGGATATTTCACCCCGTCAATCTCAAGAATCTCACGATTACCATCCCGCAGAACGTTATCACGCCATTCATTAAGCAGCTGCATATGATTGGCCCGCATATATTCAGCAGACGCTATACAATGTTTTTCTCCACCTGGCGGCGACTCGGGCTTAGGTAACTCTCCAGCCGTTGTGAATACGTTAAACCAGATTGGAAAAGTCACAAATAGGACGAAAAGCATTAGTCCCGGTATGATTGTTCCTTTGTTATACATTTAAATTTTCCTCCGTTCCGGTTCCCGTTAAACCATTGTTCTAAGGCCATCGGGAAGTTCAGATTCAGTCCCGTCAGCACCATAGCCCATGGCTCGTTTCTCGTTATCCATAATCAGCGCATTTCCAACAAGCTCGGAAATACCACAAACTCCGCAACCAGGATTCCAATAATCCATAAGCGACGTAAGGGTTGCACGATCAATGGCGCAGACACAGGAGAGCATATTGACATCATGTTTATCAATGACATGTTTCACGGCATTCGCCCGTGGTAAGCCGGCACGCATCCGAAGCTCCATGATTTCATCCGTGTTAAGTCCTGTTCCGGAACCACAGCAGAAGGTCTGCTCGCGGATGGTATTTTCAGGCATCTCAACCCAACCAGGTACCACATGATCCAGGATGTAGCGTGGCTCATCCATAAGTCCCATGGCTCGCGCAGGATTACAGGAATCATGATAGGTTGCTTTCACATTTGCATTACGACTGGGATCAAACTTGATCTTGCCGTGTTTAATCAGATCAGCAGTAAACTCGCTAATGTGAATCATCTTGGTTGATTTGGCATTCTCAAAAACAGTGCCTGTGATGGGAGATTTTGGAACTTCCATAAAATCAGCAGGGCCGTTCATGGTATCCATATATTGATGGACAACACGCCACATATGACCGCACTCACCACCAATGATGTATTTTACACCGAGGCGCTTTGCCTCAGCATACATTTTGGCATTCAGTTTTTTCATCAACTCATTTGATGTGAAGAGTCCAAAGTTACCACCTTCTGAAGCATACGTTGACCAGGTATAATCGAGACCAATCTGCTCAAAGAGTGCCAGATATCCCATGGCAGTGTACAGTCCGGGCTCTGCAAAAACATCAGCAGATGGCGTGATAAAAAGAACTTCAGCACCTTTACGGTTAAAACTGTGGTTAATCTTCACACCGGTAAGGGCCTCTACGTCTTCAGCAAGAAAGTCTACGTTGTCTTTGAATGTATGGGGTTGGAGCCCCATATGATTACCGGTTCGGTTGGAATTGGAAGCTGGTTCCAAAATCCAGTTAATACCTATACCCACAAGATGAAGAAGCTCCCGAATCATCATGGTGACTTCAGCGGTATCAATACCGTACGGACAGAAGACCGAACAACGCCGACATTCCGTACACTGGTATGAATACATAAACCACTCTTTCAATACGCCAACTGTCATCTCACGACCACCGGCCATCTTACCGAAAAGTTTACCGGCTAAGGTAAAGTCATTCCGGTATACAGAACGAAGAAGTTCTGCTCGAAGTACGGGCATATTCTTTGGATCGCCGGTACCAAGAAAAAAGTGACATTTATCTGCACAGGCGCCGCAACGAACACAGCAATCCATGAAGATTTTAAGAGATCTGAATTTATCGAGACGTTCCTTAAGACCTTTTAAGATAATACTCTGCCAGTTTTCAGGCAGTTTCCAATCATCTTCATCAGGTGACCAGATACGGGCATTTGGAAAATCAATCCCGTCCTGGCTGTCCAGATATTCGACTTTTTCCTGTTTTGCAGGGTAGGCAAAGTTCCCCTCTTTAAATATAGCCGGGGTATCCATCCAGTCTTTGGTTGGTTGTGCTCCTGTTGCCAAAGACGGACCCTGCACTACGCTTTTTGATAATTGTTCTAATTTTGCAAGTGCCATTATTTCTATATCCTTATATAATTTGGATCAACCTTTCCTGTTATTCCTCATCCTTCCTGGGAGGCAACTCTTTCTCAACAGGGATGCCGGCATCAACCATGAACTCTCTGAATTCATCCTCATACCCTGCATAAGAATGGGGTTTTATGGTGGGATCATTCCAAGGGTTGATATGTCGTTTGGCACGACTGTTGTTAGGCATATTTCTGGTTGGGCTCATAAAAACACCACCCATATGCATCAACTTACTGAATGGGAAGTAGACAAGCAGAGCAGAAACCAGGAAGACATGAATATAGAAAATGGAACCTATTTCAGCATTGATGACTGGATGCAGAGTTACCAGACCTACCAGTAGCTCTTTGATCGTGACAATATCGATGTTGGTACGCAGGAAATAACGCATCAGCATGCCGGTGACTGCAATGGCAAAGATCAAAAAAAGTGGGAAGTAGTCATTGGCAAGAGAGATGTAACGTACATTACGATTCACAAGACGACGGCCAAAGAGAAACACCACACCACCGAGAAGTCCAAGACTTGAAGCATAAAGCAGTGGTGCCCCCACTTGAAGCATGGCACCACCATCCAGAAACCCCAAAAACTGCAGCCATTGTGGCACAGGGTTCAAAAACAGACGCATATGTCTGATTACAATAATCAGAAAAGAGTAGTGGAACAGCAGGGCAGCAAGCCAGAGCCATCTGGAGGACTCATACGTGATTTTAGGCCCCTCATGAAGCTCGGACTTGGTATTCCGAAACAGAGACCTGAATGCAAAAATTTCCAGGAACATCCTGGCGGCGACTTCCGAAGCCCTGGTGGGACAGTCAAGCTTATCCTGCTTAATAAAATCCAGAGACTTTCCCTGACCACATGTGGTCGGAATGGAAAATGGTACAGGCGACTTAGCCCATTGGACAACTCTGTAGATAAAGCCACCCAGGAAAATCATGATCGCCAGATACGGAATAGCAATACCAAAAAGATATTGCAAACCCGGTATCATGGATCCCAGCCACGCAATAATAACCAGCGCTAAGACTGCCACGAATGAGAAGGCATACTTCATTTCTTCTAACCTCGCTTCAAATTGAACTGTTTAGTGCCTTACTCCTGAAAAGCTGTAATAAAAACAAGAAAATCAAAAGTGTTTCAAACTCAAATTATTGGCATAGGCAACAGATAGCGAACAAAGAGAGACCTTCGAGGCACTTACTTGCGGTTTATCCGCGTGAGTATATTTGCCGACAGCAAATTATCTGATACCTTGCAATTGCCACTGGTAGAGGGTATTATCTGTGGAATTTTTTATCAGAATGTATACATTTTTTCAGGCATTTTGTAATTCCTGAAAACATTCAACCATTTATACGGGGAACAGTTTTATGGGCACAACATCCAAAATCATTTACGGCAGTGTATTAACTTTACTCATCATGGTGATGTTCCTGATTTTTTATATGCAGAAGAGCGCTCAACTCACTCTGGATATGAAAGACAACCAACAAAAAGTAGTCGAATTGCAGAAATCACTTGCTGAGGCAAACAGTGCGGCAGAGAGTGCTCAAAGCAAAATCAAATTGCTTCCGGAGCTTACTGAGAATCTTGCGACAATCGAAAAAGAAAAAACAGCCTTCAGTCAACAACTTTCTGATTTAGAAGGAAATTTAATAAAACAGTCAGCCTTGGCAAGTGAACGTTTAAATGAGCTCACTCAGCTTCAAAAAGCTAATGCAGAACAGCAGCAGTTACTGACTGACACTGAAAATCAATTCAGTAAGGCAACTGAGAGCCTGGCTGCCCTTCAGGAAGAGCTGCTCCAGGCCCATGCTGACATTGAAGAAAAGGAACGGGCAATCGCTTTTTATACTGAGAAACTTGAAGCCAACAAACATGCTATTTCTCTTGCAAAAAACAGTACCACAAACAGTTCCATGAACCTCACCCTGATTCTCGATGAATTAGCGACCAAAACCAGGCGTGCCAAACAACTTGAAGACAAAATTGAGAAACTTGCAGGTACTGCTGGGTTGAATGCTATCATCCCTGCCAATGCAAGCTCCAAGGATGTCAATGCTATTTCTGAACTCCAGTCACTTTTTGAAAAGATGCAGAAAGAAACTGCACCCCCTGCTAACACTGAGTTACCGAAGGCATACGCTCAAATAGAAGAGCTCAAGATCGCCAATGCTACCTTATTGTCCAATATCAATGCCCAAAGTGCACGGATTCAGGTCCTTCAGGATGAGTTGCAGAAAAAGGAAGACGCACTCTCTGGGGAAAAAGAAATATTATATATGCAGCAAATGGACAACAAAGCCCTCATCGCCGAGCTTGAGACCACGGTAAAAGAGGGGATCGATGCAACAGTTCCCTTAAAAGAACAAATCACCTCACTGGAAATAAAATTGGCTGAGGCGGTTAATAATAACACAAGCCTTACTGAAAAACTTGCCGCCTCGGAGGCAAAACTCGCTGAACTAAAATCCTCCAACGACTCCCTCAACAATGAACTCGTTCCCGCACAAACTGCACTTGCTGCTGCCTTGGCACGAGTTGCTGAGCTGACGGGTGGCATCGAGACTGCTAGGGCCAGTCTCCAGCAGAAAGAAGATGTTTACACTTCTCTTTCAACCGAGCTGGATGAAGTTAAAGGTGCCCTTGCAGAAGCCCAGGAAAAGTATAACGTTTTGGATGTCAAATATACTGCGTTAGAAGCAGAACTTACAGAGCGTAAAGCTAACGAAGAGCAACAGACCGGTGCAGCGGAACAATCTTTAAGCGAGCTGTCTTCCAAATTGACTGCAGCAGAGGGTGAAACAGAAAGCCTTAAAACTGAGCTTGAAAAAATCACCACGACTGTTACAGAAAAAGATCTTACTATTCAAGAATTGAATTCTAAATTAGAGAAAAGCAGTGAACAGCTCACAAGCCTTCAAACAAAGCTTGATCAGGCAAATGCCGAGGGTGGTTCTGAGCAAAAACAAAAGATTGCAGATCTTATAGCACAAGTTGCTACTGCAAAAGCTCTTACCGAGCAACAGAATACAACGAAGAGTGCACTGCTTGCAGAAAAAGAAACAACCATTCAAGACCTCACCACCAGGCTCTCTGACAATAGTGCAAAACTTACAGAAAAAGTTTCGCTACTTGCAAACACGCAGGAACAGCTCACTGCCCTTGAAGAGAAGGTAAAGGCGATGGAAACTTCCCTTGGTGAAAGTGAATCGCAACTTAGCAAAAGCAAAGAGGAAATCACCGCACTTCAGGAACAAATTGCAACACTCACTGCTGAACGCGACAAAATCAAACTTACAAGCGCAGACACTGACAAAGATGGTGTTACCGATGCTAACGATACCTGCCCCGAGACCATGGAAGGTGTCAAAGTCAATGCCCAGGGTTGTGAAGAAGATTCCGACAATGACGGTCTTGTCAACCGACTGGATCTTTGCCCTGACACCGCAGAAGGTGCAACCGTTGACAATGCTGGCTGTTCTACCGAGCAAACCACCGTTGTACTTGAAGGAATCACCTTTAAATTAGGAACAGCCAAACTGACCTCAGAGGCTGGCTCCATACTCGATATTGCTGCAAATATCTTACTAAGCAACCCAGACATCTCAATGGAAGTTGCCGGACATACAGACTCCATTGGGGAAAAAGAATCCAACCTCCGTCTTTCTGCGCGGCGTGCTCAATCAGTCACAGACTACCTTGTGTCAAAAGGTGTTTCCGTTGAACGCCTTCAGGCAAAAGGATATGGCGATGTAGAACCTATTGCTGACAATACCACAAAAGAGGGTCGTGCAAAAAATCGTAGAGTTGAGTTACGAAGAGTCACAGTACAGTAATGTACCAGGAGCTTGTCCGAGAATGACCTTTTGGCCAAACTCTTCAGAAGAGTTAAAAATAATGCTCGCAATATCAAACATATGGCTGTGATTATTTTTCAAAAATTCTTCAATTTTGACCAAAATGCCTATTCTCGGACAGGCTCCTAGGTGAAACTATTGACTCACTGCAGATAAACTTGTTTTACAGACCTTAACTGTCGCCATCGACAGGCTGTCCGGTACCACTTTATATATCGTGGTACCGGATTTTTCCCCCCCGCATCTTTCCAACCTGCCCCATTAAATTTTTTTATTTAATTCCCCAAAAGAACCACGAAAGGATAATCAACCTTCTCAACACGATAAGATATCGTAATATCCCAGGACTTTCCGTCAGACAACCTTGTTTCCCTCTGAAGACAAGTACCACACTAAAGTACTTGTGATTATCATTCCAGATTAACATTTACGGTTTTCTTTAGGAGGGAAATGAAAATGAAGAAATCGGTTTATTCCATCTGTGGAATGTGCACTGTACGCTGTCCTATCCGAGTGGAATCTGAAGACAACAAAGTCACATGGATTGAGGGCAATCCACATATTCTTGGCGGTGCTTTATGTGCCAAAGGATCGGGTGGATGAAGGATTGAGACCTGTCTGTGTTACAAAGTGCCCAACTCATGCACTTAAATTCGTGACATTCAGGAAATATAAAATCCTACCGGGTACCACAGAGCATATGCTCTATAGTGCCCGATATCTTCACATTTGCTATTGTTGATGGCGTCGTAAAAACTCTTCATCTGCTTCGTTGCTACATTTTTTGTTTAATTTCAACGTACCTTAGTACGCTGAAATTAAACAAAAAATGTGCGCCTCGCATATGAAGCTTTTTACTTAGCCATCAACAATAGCAAATGTGAAGATATCGGGCACTATAGAGCATATGCTCTGTGGTACCCGGTAGGATTTTATATTTCCTGAATGT
>CAMZLK010000074.1 GCA_947311475.1 uncultured Desulfocapsa sp. | reverse complement strand
TGGTAACATTTTCCTGCCTTAGTGTTATAGGCAGGAGCCCTCTTGGTATTTGCAAGGTACGTGAGGGGGCTCCTTACCTTTCCATCACTTATCTTGCACATTTCAGCTTTTTATTCCAGCATTTATTGTGATCACTCTCAGCATGTTAGAGCATTTTGGATATACAGTCCATACTGTTCCCAGTGGTGAGGCTGCCATAGAATATGTGAAAAACCATACCGTTGATTTGCTGGTTATCGATATGCTGATGGATCCTGGCATAAATGGGTACCAGACCTATAAAGAAGTTCTTAAAAATACCCCCGGCCAAAAAGCTATTATTGCCAGTGGATTTTCTGAGAATACAGATGTCCAGGCCACCTTGCAGCTTGGTGCTGGAGGTTTTGTGAAGAAGCCATACTCAATGGAACAACTTGGTCGAACAGTAAAAGAAATACTAAGCACAACATAAACAAAGCATCTCCATTTTTAAGAGAGAATCCGTAAGAATTGCATTCGCTGCAGTTAAATTCAGGTAACCTTTTCCGACCACAAATGGTTTTTGGTTGTTTTTGCCAAGTTGGCTTGATATTCTACTCCTTTTAAAAACCTCTGGCTGATGTCTGAAATTCTTTTTGCTTGAATTTCCCTGTCACAGGAAGAAAAACAACTTGGACAACTATTTTCTCTCTGCATTGTAAACCAATCTTTGCAATATTTTTTTATAACGATGATAATACTTTATACTCTTATTCAGCTTATTCTTCTGCCTTTTTTATTTCTCCCACTGGCTGTCATTGCCATTCTGGTTCCCAAATATCGAACGCGTACACTGCGTCGTCTAGGGATTGGCCTTAAAAAGGAAAATTTAACACAAACCGGAAAGACAATCTGGGTTCATGCACTGTCCGTTGGCGAGGTCACTTCTGCACTTCCCCTGGTTTCAGGAATACGCAAGGAAATGCCGGAAGCCAGGTTGGTTTTTTCCGCTTCATCCCGAGCAGGAGCCGAGGTGGCTGAAAAAATTCTTCATGGTAAAGTGGATTGTTTCGTTCCATTTCCATTTGATATTATTCCTGTTATCAAGCGATTTATTCGAATAATTCAACCGGATATCTTCGTTCAGGTGGAAACTGATTTCTGGCCAGGGATACTCTCTGTTCTCAAGCAGAAAGAGATCCCTTCCCTTCTGGTTAATGGTCGGATTTCAGAAAAGTCCATGAAGTCATACAAACGATTTTCTTTTATCTTTCAGCCATTGTTTGCAAGCTTCCATACCCTTTCAATGCAAAATGAAAAGGATAAGGAAAACATGATCAGCCTGGGTGTGAACCGTAAACAGATAAAGATCCTTGGGAATTTAAAATACGATACCGCACTCTATTCCACTTCTGCGAGAAACCAACCTCTTCCATTTAAGCTTCCTGAATATAAATATTTATTTGTGGCAGGTTCTACCCACCTTGGTGAAGAAGCGATTCTTTTACAAACTTACAAGAATTTAAAAGAACAATTCCCGGAGCTCTATCTTATTATTGCTCCAAGGAAAACTGAAAGAGGCAAAGAAATCCAGGCACTAGCTTTAGAGAAAGGCCTGCAGGCCAACTGCCGCAGCCAGATAAATGCAGGTGGCAGAGACCTTTTTATTTTAGACTGCATAGGTGAATTAAATCTGATCTACAGCCATGCAGATTACGCTTTTGTGGGAGGAAGCCTTGTTAAAAAAGGCGGACATAATCCGATCGAACCCGCCATTTTTGCTGTTCCTGTTCTTTTTGGCCCCGACATGAATGATTTTCTTGAAATCAGCAGGCAACTGCTTGAAGTAAACGGTGCTATTATCGTTCACGGGCACAAGACACTCACAGCTGTACTCAAAAAACTCATCACAAACTCTGCCTTTTGCCAAGAAACCGGAAAAGCCGCGCAAGCTTTCGTTCACAGCCAACAAGGTGTAATAAGACGCCACACAGAACTCATAAAAGGGCTGTTTTGAAAAGCTTTGAGGAGCGTATTAACCACTACCTCCTCATTTCCTTGACTCTTTCCTTTGTTTCAGGGTTGATCGTCTACCGGTTTTTTCCCTTTGAAGCCAAAACAGCTGCGATCATATCTTTTATCCTTCTTGCCGCAACTCTCTTAGTCAACAATAAACATCCCGGCCTTGCAACTTCCTCCCTGCTTCTTACTGTTCTTGCCCTCGCCTGCCTGCACGTTGCAAACTTTGAACAGAGATATCGAAGTGCAAACGATATCAACAGTCAGATTACTCAAGAAGAAGAAGTTGTACTGACGGGTACTTTGCACCGCATGCCTCTATATGATGGGTTTCAAAGTACAATCATTATCAAGATCCACAATCTGAGACTTCGAAAAGAAGATCATTTTTCTGTATCAGTTGGGCTTGTTCGGCTACGACTAAAAGATCAATGGCCAGATGTTCTTGTACCGGGTGATGAGCTCGTCATTCGCGCTAAACTATCTCGCCCCTACAGCTTTATGAATCCTGGTGGATTTAATTACCCGGCTTTTCTTGCTTCACAAAATATTAGGGTCATTGGAAGGATCGCTTCGATTTCCCATATCCTCCCCCTGACTCATGAAACATCATGGCTCCATAAAGTATATTACCTGCCGGAAAGCATACGTCTTTCTATTCGGGACCAGATAAATAAGAATCTTTCCACAAAAGAGGCAGGAGTTTACAGAGCTTTACTAATTGGGGATCGATCAGGGCTCGACAAGAAAACCCTTGAGGCCTTTAAAGCCTCAGGGACAATGCATATTCTCGCAATTTCCGGTTTACATTTATCACTGGTGGCCTCCATTCTTTTCATTATTTTTTATTTCCTGACAAGAAGGTCTCAATATCTGATGCTCCGTGTGTCCTGTAAAAAGCTTGCTCTCATTGCTACCATACCACCTCTTTGTGTCTATACGCTTCTGGCGGGAATGCAAACTCCCGTACTGCGATCACTTATCATGGTACTGGTTTTCATTGCGGCCTTTTGCATCCACAGACAGCGATCCCCTTTTACAACACTCTCGTGTGCTGCCCTGCTCATCCTGCTCATTAATCCGGCAAATCTATTTATGGTATCTTTCCAACTCTCCTTTGTGGCTGTTGCATCCATTATCCTGGTTTTTCCACACCTGCTTAAGCTCATACAGAAGTGGCAGGATGACAATACTGCAAAACGGACTTTCCATGGGCGACTTGGTCATTGGTTAATGGCAGGATTATTACTCTCCGTTGCAGCAACAATTGGAACCACCCCACTACTCCTCCATAGTTTTAATCGTGTATCAACTGTTGGTCCTGTGGCAAACCTTCTCCTTGAACCACTTCTCTGCCTCTGGAGTCTGCCTTTTGGATTACTATCTGTACTTGTGCAGTTTTTTGATCACCAAACAAGCGGTTATCTTCTGCAAATTGGCGATATTGGAATAAAATCGGCCATTATGGTCACAAACTTTTTTTACAACTTCAATTACTCGAGTCTGTGGTTTCCCACCCCTTCACTAAGCCTGATTGTTTTCTACTTTGTAAGCCTTGGCCTCTGTTTTTCAAACTTTTCCCGGAAAAAAACCATTCCCCTCTTTTTAGGAATCTCCCTACTCTTTATTTTCCCTCCGCAAAGGTATCTGAAATCCTTCTCCACAGCATCTGAACTGGTCTTTCTTGATGTGGGACAGGGGAGCTCAACACTGGTTATGTTTCCTGGTGGAAAAAATGTCCTAATCGACGGCGGCGGTGCATCTTCTTCAAAATTCAATGTTGGTGAAAGTGTAATTGCCAGATATTTATGGTACAGAGGAATTACTCATCTGGATACTGTAATTATCACTCACCCGGATGCCGACCATTATAATGGCATCCCTTTTCTTCTCAAACATTTTCATCCTGACACTTTACTAATTAATGGAGCAAGCGGACACGATCAGAAATATGAAAACCTTGTTGAGTCAGCGCTGCAACTTGGAACAGAGGTAAGGACACCAGGCGACAATGAGATTATAATAAATACTGGAGGGGTATCACTCGTAAACATCAGCAATCCATTCTTAAACGTTGAAGACTTTACTCAATTATCAAATGATTCCAACGACCAGAGTTTAATCGTACAACTTAAGGGGAACACGTTTTCCTGTCTCTTAGCGGGTGATATTAGTCGCAGGGTCGAACATGTACTTGTTGAAAAGAAAATCAACCTGAAATCTTCCATTCTTCTTTCGCCACACCACGGCTCCAAAACATCCAACTCAGAAGAATTCATAAAAGCCGTAGCTCCTGAACAGGTCGTAGTCTCTGCAGGACGTTTTAAATCATTGTATTTCCCCTCAACTGAACTTCGATCTATTTGTAAAAAAGAGAATATTCCACTGCTGATAACAGCAGAAATCGGTGCCATCATCTTCCGCCAGGACGGCGGGACACTGACACGCACGAGTTTTAAGTGAGATATTTATATTTTTTCTGCTCAGGAAGATACGTTGATAAGCAAAGGATAGTTACGCCATCTTTCTCTCAGGTACTACCCTTTCCACATTGTTCGACATACAATAAAAAAAACTTTTTTTTGCCTTTATACTAATCTGAAACAATTTTAGGATTACCTAAGTAGGTGTCATAGTTTTCAATATAGTCCGAGAAATGTTCTTCAAGCATCTTTTCGTATTCAGCCATAAAATACTTAATTGCCTCTTCTCTGCGTGTTGCAAGTTCATCCCCGGAATTCAATGCTGATGCAACAAAGAATGTATTAAAACGTGCAGCTCCATAAAGAAAAGTGGCACTTACTTTTCCCTGATCAACTTTTCCGCTATTACCGTTTGCGACTGCAATAAATTCATCAGCAATCCTATAAAACTCTTTATCTTTTTCTGTATTATCACTCATTCTTTCCTCTACTTATAGCATTAGTGCCTTACTCCATAATTCCTGCAATAAAAAACAAGAATATGTGAGAGTAAGGCACTAATGCTATAAGTAGAGGAAAGAATGAGTGATAATACAGAAAAAGATAAAGAGTTTTATAGGATTGCTGATGAATTTATTGCAGTCG
>CAMZLK010000073.1 GCA_947311475.1 uncultured Desulfocapsa sp. | reverse complement strand
CCCCAATGATAAATTTGATATCGAATGAGTCAACCGGCCTGGGGCCGGTATTAGGACTTTCAGTCCTCTTAAATCCCACCGTCTTCAGACGGTGGATTTTTTAGTAGACCCAGTGTTTCAAACTCAAATTATCAGCATAAGCAACAAGGAACTTACTTGCGGTTTATCCGCGTTAGGATTTCATCAATGGTAGAAATAATCTCGCAGCAACACAAGAAGTTCGTTGGCTCGTTCACAGTTTAATTTGTGCATCATATTACTGCGATGAACCCTCACTGTTCTCGGACTAATACAAAGAGCTTCACCGATTTCATCGGGCCTCATACATTGTGACAACAGCTTGGCTATTTCATATTCGCGATTGGAGAGACTGGAGAGTCCGCCTTCAGAATCTCCATCATTACCAGCTAAAAGTTGTTCTCTAACGGTTGATGGTATTTTGGGACTGATGAAAATCCGGCCATGTGTCACTTCCCTGATTGCATCTATGAGGTCGTTGGTAGAATCAATTTTAAGCACATATCCTTTTACTCCAGCCTTGAAAGCGCGATAGATAGGCTCATGTTTCTGGTGCATGGAATAGATAATAATAGCAGTTTCTTTAGATAGTGCTTTGATGTCCGGAATAATATCAACACCACTGAAGGTAGTCATGGAACTGTCCACAATGGCAACATCAGGCTTACAATAACCGATGACAGGTAAAGCAGAAGCACCTGCTTCTGATTCCCCTACCACGTCCATATCAGATCGTTGTTCCAGCATGGTTGATATACCATGGCGGACAACCGGATGATTGTCTATGATTACAACTGAAGTGTTATTTTCCATTGTCTATTTCTCCCGGTAATTGGGATGAAGATTTTTATTGGATTTGTAAAACCACCAGCTCAGCTGGTGTGACTCTAATTTGAGCTTCTATGCCAAAAATAACTAGAGCAAGTCACTTGGTCAAGTAAGGCTTTGGTAAGGTCGGCAGGAGGTTATGGAGTTGCTAACACAGGTAAACTGCAAGTAAGTGCCTCGAAGGTCTCTCTTTGTTCGCTATCTGTTGCTTATGCTGATAATTTGAGTTTGAAACACTTCGATTTTCTTGTTTTTTATTACAGCTTTTCAGGAGTAAGGCCCTAAAGAGGGGGGGATTGTGTAGCTTTGTCTACCAACCCGGGATCAGGTTGTGGAATTTTTGGCCAGGGTGATGCAAAACCGGGAACCTTTGCTTGCTTTGGGGGCGAGCCATATTTCACCGTGGTGTTTTAGTACAACTTGTTTTACAAAACTCAAGCCAAGCCCAAAACCCTCCACAGTTAACTCATGTTTGCCACGATTAAAAGTTTCGAAAATTTTATTTCGTGATTCTTCGGGAACCCCTGGTCCCTGGTCGGAAACGCAGAGCGTAAACTGCTCAATTTCCTCCACCAGACTGATGGTGACTTTTGTTCCTTTGGGGCTGAATTTGAGGGCATTATCAAGCAGATTGATTATTGCCTGGAGCAGTAGGGAATAGTCTCCAATCAGGGGAGTTGCACGGAAGGGTAATTGTGTGAGTAATTCAATGGATTTTTTTTCAGCAGGGATCAGAACTGCATTCTTGGCTTCCTGAATGAGAGTAAGCAAGTCCAGGGGAAGTCTCCTTATTTCCTGACGGTCATGTTCAATGCGGGCAACGTCAAGAAAATCTTCAATGAGCCGATTCAAACGCTTGGTTTGAGAACATATTTCATCAATATATTGTTTTTGCTCATCTTTAAGGCTTTCAGCGAGCATTTCTCCATACCCTAGAATGACGGTCAAAGGAAGTTTCAATTCATGGGAAACAATGGAGACAATTTTATCTTTAAGGCGTTCCAGCTCTTTGATTTCAGTTACATCGGTTAAGATGGCAAGGACACCGCTGAACAGAATGTCCTCAACTTCAAAGAGTTGCATAGTAATGCGATAATATTTTTGTTTACCTTGAGTTGTCAAGCCGATATCAATGGCGGGTATATCAGTATCATTCTGAAGGAATGATGCTACATCTGTATTTGAGTCCTCTCCATCAGGATTATTTTTTTCAAGCAGATGGATGAACTGATTAAGCTTTGGCAATTGTGATTGTTCGGGAAAATGAGTCTTCCAGAAGGTGTTGAACGGAGTATTTGCTATGATCACATCAGCACTGTATTTTTCCCATAAAATAAGGGGCAGAAGTTCTTCCTGAAGCAAATTTTCGATAAAGTGTTGTTGCAGGCTGAGCACCTTTACGCCAGCCTGAAGGTGTGTCAGGTGCCGTTTGATTCCCCTTGTTGTACCCGGTGCCGGCTGCAGGTTGAAAAACTGTGTTGGTGAATTTGTGTATACCCGCTGTAAACGTTTCTCGATTTGCAGATCCAGTCGTTTCATTTCACCAAATATGCTTTTGGCTATCCAGAACTGTTCCATTGCCAGATAAACACCAAAACTGAGCCCCATAAAAAGAAATGCCGGAACCGGATCCAAAAACAGGGACATCCGAAAAAGAAAAAAAGAGCTGATTATTAATATGCTAATAAGGGAAAAATTAATAATTAAGTTTATTCGTATCCCTTTACCGGGCCAGATAAGGAAGCTGATGGCACAGACAGAAATCATGAACAACCAGGATACCAGAGACATCCTTTGAAGGGGGTTGTTATCAACAAGGTTATTGAGAATAGTTGCCTGGATTTCAACCCCTGGAGTCGGATATTTTGTACTGAATGGTGTTATGTGGTAATCCCCAATTCCAAGAGCTTTCACGCCAATAAGAACAAAGCGGTTTTTAAAAAAATCTTTCGGAATCTTTCCTTCCATAACATCAATATAAGAGAGATAGAGAAAGCTTATTTCGGGGCCGTAATGGTTTATGACAATGGGAGCGTCAATATTTTGTTTTACATCAATACCGGCTCCTTTAAGAATGGCTGATGCAAATGTGGGCAATGGGGCATATCCGGTATGTTGAAAAGGCCTCGCTTCACGAACAATACCATCTCGACTGAGGACGATTTCTATGTGTCCTATACCTGAGTAACCGCTGACAGAGGGCACAGGAAGGAGGATGTGATTTTGATAGTTATAGGCCGCGGCAAGTATAACAGGAGGGGATGATTTGATGGCAGTGGAGAAGAGTGCATCCTGGTCAGTTGGTTCACTAAAGAGAATGTCAAATCCAATTGCTCTTGCAGAAGTTAAACTTTTCAGCAGTTTAGCATGGTATTTTCGGGGGAATGGCCATGCACCAAGTGCGTCAAGGCTCTCTTCGTCTACGCCAATGATAATAATTTCCTGGCTGGGTTCTACGGGGCCGCGTAACAAAAACAGGACATCGAGGGCTTTGTCAGAAAGAAAAGAAACAGCTCCTCCAAGTTGGAATAAGCCAAAAAAGAGTATGGAAATTACGAGAATCGAAATCCGGTTCAGCACTCGATCTCCTTTTTACTATCAGAGAAGAATGAGTGCTATAAGACCAAGTCCGAATACATAATGCATAATGCCGAGAGAGGTTGAATCAACTGTCAGTGTCTGCGTCGGAGTCCAGGGGCTTTTTTGCCCGTTACTCATAATGGAGCGGATTCGGATGTAATGATTTCCCGGGGCAAGATTGCCTTTTATTGTATAGGAAGGTTCGGTTAAATGCTCTTCTGAAGCTACAAGATGGGTGAAATTTTTGTCAGTTGCCACTTGTATCATGTAGCCGGACATATTGGAAACAGCGGGCCATTGCAGAGTAATTCCATCGTCACCTTCTGCAATAAATTCCGTATTCCCAAGTTTGGGTTGTTCCATTATCTCCAATGCGAGCGCGGGTGAGAAAAGTGTTTTGAAGCCATCTTCAGCAATGAGCTGTACTCTGAAAAAATAGGTCCCGGGGCCAAGTGTTTGTGTGGTGAAAGACGAATCTTTTGTTTCCTGTTCTTCAAGGAGTACAGAAAAGTTTTCATCTGCAGCAAGTTGTACATTATATTGTTTTGCAAGTTCAGACTTTAACCAGCTGATCTTGGGATTTGTGTCGAATGTCTGTTGTCCGCTCTTTGGTTTAGAGATAAGAGGTGCTGCTGGAACTGTTCGGAGAGCCAAAGGAATGGGGCCTGTAGGGAAGCTTTCAAAGTCTTTACTGTCAATTGCACTTAGAAATAAAAAGTAGTGCCCGTCCAGAAGTGATGGCAGGGTAAAATCTTCTCCAGGGCCTGCAAGTTGTTCAAGGAGTGTTGCCTGCCCTTCCTTGTCGGATGTTAGTCTTAGGCGGATGGATTTTGCATTGGCATGTGCAGGGGCAGTAATGACAACTGGCAGGACACGGTACACCTCCTTCATGGGGGGGAGGGCAGGTGTGTCAGGCAGATTTCGCGGGGGACTTGGGGGATGACCCTTTATTATTTTTGACCCCTTTCCTTTTGGCAGCACAAGCTGTTTTCCAGCGGCTGTAACAACAACTTTTCCCTGAAGTGTTTCAACAATATTATTTTCATTGTCTCCTGCTTTGAGACGGTATTCAGTACCTCTGATACCTGTGATAGCAATGGCTGTTCGGGTATCAAAGTGTTCATTTGCTTTGAGCTTTTTGAGTATCCTGTGGGTGATATGACCTTTTTTCAGGGAGAATTGAGCCTTGAGATTATCATCAGATAGCCGCATGAGGTAGACGAGGGTCATTTCGGATTGCGATCCGATGCGGGTATGTTTGTAATCGGGGAAAATAAGGTGTACATATTCTTCTTTGCCTGTGATCACCGTCTGGCCGGGTAGTACAAGATCCCCCTTGTTCAAATTCATTACTTTGGAATCAGCGGTTACTAGCTGAGGGGTTCCGCTAATTGAAGCTACCTGAGCAGAAACATCCTTTGTACGCAGCATGGATAAGGGAATCTGAAGGGTACTATTTGTGCGGATATGGTAAGGAGCTTTCAGATTGTTGATTTTGGCGATTTCCTTCCAGTCAGACTCTTTGGAGCAGTACTCCAGGGCAATCCTAATGAGACCTGTGCCTTTTTTTACGTGTAGCGGAACAAGTGTTTCTGCCAGGACAAGCGATGGATGCACTAGAGACAAAAAGAAGAAAAAACAAAGGGAAAAGAGCATGTATGAGCGCGATATCTGTTTCATAATGGGCGGTTAGGTGGAGTTTTTTGGGCCATCTGTTTTGGATGGTTGCGTTGTGATGAGTTTGTAGCCAATCCCTGGAACAGCTTGCAGCTCAAGGTTTGTTACACCTTGCGCATCAAATTTTTTTCGAATATTTGCAATGTGGATAACAAGAGCCTTGGTCTGACTCATGGGTGAATATCCCATCACTTCTTCGAGGATTACGGTATGGGGCACGGCCTGATTTTTTCTGTCTGCAAGAAAATAAAGCAGGTCAAATTCTGTTTTTGTTAACGAAAGAGTTGTACTGTCCAGCAAATTTATCATCCTTGTCAACGGATTGATGGAAAGCCCGCCAACTGTAAGTATGCGATGTTCGTTTGTAAGCGTTCCCGACTGGCTGCGACGGAGGATTGCCTGAATGCGCATCCATAACTCTTTGGGGCTGAATGGTTTGGTAACGTAATCGTCGGCTCCATGTTCAAAGCCCGTCAGCTTTTCTTCAACACTTGATTTGTCGGTGAGTAGAATAACAGGGGTTTGGATGGAATTACTACGAAGTTTATCCAGTACGGAGAGGCCGTCTACAAAGGGCAGGACAATATCCAATACAATAATATCAGGGGTATATGTTGTGATAAGTTCTAGTGCCTGTTTACCGTCCGGTGCAATTTGGGTGTCTACATCGTGTGATGTAAAAAAAGCACTCAGCATTGTTGCAATGCCAGCGTCATCTTCGACAATCAGAAGTTTAAGTGATTTTTCTTCAGGCATAGGATAAATTGTTTCACAATAAAGCTTTCAGCCAGTTTTGGAAAATTCAGTAAATGAGCTAGACTGTTCCACCGGGCTACTGAATCATAACATATGCTTTCTTCATAATCCTGAAAAGGTTTATCTGCAAGTAAATCCCTAACGATAGAGTAGTTATTTTAATATATTTACACAAGAAAACCAAGATTCCTAATCGGGAAACTGTTGAGGTTGGGAAAACTCAGATCCAGATCATCGTTGCCAGCTCCAAACCATGGGGTAGATAGCAAAAATGAAACGTTTAAACACTCTATTTGTTCAGATGTTTTGTTTTTCCAGGAAATAATTATTTGACTACTTGTCAGAGGATCAGTGATGGGCAATCTGTTTGAGTGATTACTAATAAGTAATTATCGCTTTTGTTTTGATTGTCCGGGTTTTGGTGGAAAAATGATTTATCTTGACCATTTAATGTTGTAAAAGGTAAGAATGAGGGAGTAAAATGAATAGTTTCGTAAAAGGCAGGTAAACTGCAGGTAAGTGCCTTGTTGCTATTCATAGCCTTTGATATTATTTTATTCTCACATATTCTTGTTTTTTTATTGTAGGAATCATGGAATAAGGCACTAAAATCCGAGATCGGTTTTATTTTTGCCACAACGAAGAAGATGGAGAGCTTTTACGGATCCATCAAAAATAGATTTTCCCATTTGGCGGGGGAAAGCTTAACCATAAATGACAAGAGAAATATTTTATGTTGAACACTGGTAATACCTTTAAAGTATTGGTGAAAATGTTTGTATTGTTTGCACTCACTCTGCTTACTGCTTGTGGGCAAACAATGTATGGAGTTGTTAAGATTGAGTCGATCCCATCAGGGGCTGAAGTGATCAATCTAAAAGATGATACCCATCTTGGTATGACACCTTTGCTGGTTACCTGGGAAGACGATGATGATACAGCAAAGCATGCAACTGTGGAGTTACGTAAGATCGGTTATGTGGAAGAAATCACTACTTTTTGGGTGAACATGCGTCATAAAACAAAAGAAGAGGCAACCCTTGAACCACAACCTGTAACCGTTGAACTTAAAAAAAGGAACTAAGAAATGCAGGAAAAAAAACGCAGTGTTTCAGGTGTATTCAATTTGGCCATTCTTGCAACATTACTTTTCTTTTTATCGGGCTGTTCAAATACAAAAACAGTCAATTTCAAGATTAATTCTGTTCCTAAGGGAGCCCATGTTCTTTATCAGGTAATAGGGGAAGATGTACCTTGCCAGGGGGAGTGGATTTATCTTGGGAATACTCCGGTGCAGGGCGTTCGTCAGTTTGATGAAGACCAGTTGGAAGATGCTGAAAAAATTACTCTGAAAATAATACACAGTGGTTACCACGAGCAGGTAAAAGAGTGGGATGGTGCCAGTTTTTGGAAGGAAGTAGAGGAACGTGACGTCATCTTCTGGACTCCGGAGTTAATTCATTCTCCCAAAGAATAGTGATAATCAAAGACCAGAAGGCTGTCCGGGAGTAGACATTTGGAGTCTGCGCTACCTGTTCAAAAAACCTATCCTCGGACAATCTAGTTTTGTATTTTCAAGAAATTGCCCATCATTATTTTTTCTTTTATTGTCTTTCAACCCTGTTGTCGACCAGAAAACTATTTAGTGCCTCACTGTTGAAAAGCTGTAATAAAAAACAAGAAAATTGAAGTGTTTCATACTCAAATTATCAGCATAAGCAACAGATAGCGAACAAAGAGAGACCTTCGAGGCACT
>CAMZLK010000072.1 GCA_947311475.1 uncultured Desulfocapsa sp. | reverse complement strand
TTCGCTATCTGTTGCTTATGCTGATAATTTGAGTTTGAAACACTTCGATTTTCTTGTTTTTTTTATTACAGTTTTTCAGGAGTAAGTCACTAATAGAACCAGGGAGCTTTTATGACAGATCAGAATCAGTTAGTTGAAAATAATTCTTCTGCTATGCAGATATCAGGGGGCGGGCAACAATCCGAGGGCTATATCTCTATTCAGACCATTAATGACTCTGTTGCAGCAAGTTCTGCATGGGTTGGTTTGCTGCGTCAGGAGATGTCCAAAAGTATTATAGGACAGGAACATCTTATCGAGAGGTTGCTGGTAGGTCTTTTAACAGGGGGACACATACTGTTGGAGGGGCTTCCCGGTCTTGCTAAAACACTTGCCGTTAAGACTCTTGCTCAAGTGGTGCACACAGATTTTCAGCGTATCCAGTTTACGCCTGATATGCTTCCGGCAGATATCATTGGAACCCAGATTTATAATCCCAAAGATACACTCTTTGAGGTCAAGCAGGGGCCAATTTTTTCATCTCTTATTCTGGCTGATGAAATAAACCGTGCACCTGCCAAGGTGCAATCTGCGATGCTTGAAGCCATGCAGGAAAAACAGGTCACCATTGGTGATGAGACCTTTAGTTTACCTGAGTTATTTCTGGTGCTTGCCACCCAAAATCCCATAGAACAGGAAGGAACCTATCCCCTCCCTGAAGCACAGGTGGACAGATTTATGCTGAAAGTTGTGGTGGATTATCCATCCATGACTGAGGAACGCATGATACTGGATAGAATTGACCATACTGATTCCAAAATTGTGGTCAATCCAGTTATTGGGCCAGATGATATCCTTGGTGCCCGCAAGGTGGTGGATTCCATCTATATGGATGAGAAAATAAAGGATTATATTGTCTCACTGGTTTGTGCTACCCGTGATCCTAAAGGATTTCAGCTCGATCTCCATGATTATATAGAGACCGGTGCTTCCCCCCGTGCAACCATTAACTTAAAGGCAGTTTCCAGGGCCTTGGCCTTTCTCGCAGGGCGTGGCTATGTCACTCCTGATGACGTGAAGTCCGCAGCCATGGATGTGATGCGTCATCGTATCCGTATCACATACGAAGCAGAGGCAGAGGCGATAACAAGCGAAGATATAATTCGTAAAATTCTTGACACTGTTCCTGTTCCGTAACGGTCTCATTATGGAAGAACAAATCACAAAAGAGATCCTCAAGAAAGTTCGTCAGGTCGAGGTTCGAACCAGTCGTCTGGTAAATGATACCCTTGCCGGCAGTTACCATTCCGTATTTAAAGGCAGGGGGATGAATTTTGACGAGGTCAGGGAATATGTACCCGGTGATGAGATCAGAACCATTGATTGGAACGTCACCGCACGGACGGGTGTTCCCCATATCAAAAAGTTTACTGAAGAACGGGAACTCACCATTATATTGATGATTGATATATCCGGGTCAGGAGATTTTGGTTCAGCAAAGAGTTCTAAACGGGAAATTATGGCCGAGATTGGATCAGTTCTGGCTTTTTCAGCGGTACGAAACAACGATAAGGTCGGATTGGTTCTGTTTTCTGATTTTGTGGAGTTATATATTCCTCCCCAAAAGGGGCGGTCTCATATATTACGGCTTATCCGGGAGATTCTGTTTTTTCAGCCCCAGGGGAGAAAAACAGATCTTGTAGTACCCCTTGATTTTATAAATGGGGTGGCCAGACGTAAATGTGTAACCTTTCTTATTTCTGATTTTTGTCTTCCTGGAGATTTTGAAGAAGAACTCGCCCGTCTGCAGCCAAAATTACAGATAAGTAATCGTCGCCATGATTTGATATCAATGATTATTTCAGATCCGCGTGAACATTCCCTCCCTGATATTGGATGGATAACCATTGAAGATGCTGAAAGTGGCGCTCAAGTAGAGTTGGACACATCTAATCCTGCGGTACGCAGGGGCTATGCAGAACTCGCCGAGGCACGAAGGAAAAATCTGCACAAAGTCATACGCTCAGCCGGTGTGGATCTCCTTGATCTTTCCACCGACGAATCCTATGTTCCCCCTCTGCTGAGTTTTTTTGGAAATCGACGACGGAGGCTCACCAGATGAATCCTGAGCAGGTACAGTTACGTGATATTCATCCGCCTCTGTTGTTGCCTGAGGCGCCAGATTATACAATGCTCATTGCAGGTGTTCTTGTTTTCCTTCTGCTTCTTGGCGCAGCTCTCTGGTTTTTTCGTTTCAAAAAGAAAAAAGTCATTCTTCCATCGGCCTGTGAGACCGCATTAGCAAGTCTTCAATCAGCAAGAAGTCTGATGAATGTTGAGCAGGCACAACAGTATGCGGTTGAGGTCTCAACGATCCTTCGGAGTTATATCGAACAGCGCTTTTGTATAAGGACAAGCCGTCAAACCACCAAGGAATTTTTTGCAAATCTGATGGTATCACCCACACAAACAACAGAACTGTTTGGTACGCACACAAAGAGGCTTCACGAATGTTTAGATCAGTGTGATCTGGCAAAATTTGCCCGTTGCAGCCCCGACCAAAATAGTATGGGAAAAATGGAAACTGCAGTACAGAATTTTATAGTTGCCACCCGTGAACCGGCAAAAGGGGGCAAATAACATTATGCGATTTCTTTATCCCGAATTTCTCTGGCTCCTCTCTCTTTTACCTTTACTGGCCATTCTCCGGGGCAGACGCAGTACAGCACCGGCACTGATTTTTTCTTCCACTTCCATTGCCTCAAGTTTGGCAGAAGGTCGAAAAACGGGGCCTGGCCGGATTCTTGCCGTATTGCGCTTGTTAGGGCTGGGCCTGCTTATCCTGGCCTTTGCCAGACCTCAACTTGGAAATACAACCACAGAAATTGAGGCCAGTGGCATCGATATCTTACTGGCTGTTGACGTATCCGGATCCATGGAAGCATTGGATTTTACGCTGAAGGGGAAGTCTGCCAATCGGCTTGATGTCGTAAAATCTGTCATGCACACATTTATTGACGAACGCCCAAATGATCGGGTGGGGCTCCTTGCCTTCAGTGGCAGACCTTATATGGTAAGCCCCCTCACCCTTGATCACGACTGGCTCTTACAGCGTCTTGATTCTCTTTCCATTGGCATGGTGAATGAAGATGGTACGGCAATCGGTTCAGCAATTGGCAGCGGCCTGAACCGTCTTCGTGATCGTGATGCAAAATCGCGGATCATGATTCTGCTCACAGATGGAATGAACAATACCGGAACTGTACCGCCACTGGTAGCTGCAGAAGCCGCCGAAACTCTGGGGATAAAGATATATACCATTGGAGCAGGAACAAGGGGAGAGGCACCAATGCCTGTGACCGATAGATTTGGTCGAAAGCGCTTAATGAGGGTGAGGGTTGATATTGATGATGAAACCCTTGGTCAGGTGGCTGAAATGACAGGAGGAAGATACTTCCGGGCAACGGACACAAAATCCCTTGAACAGGTATATGAAGAGATCAATACCATGGAGACCACCACAAGAACCATTAAAAAATTTGAAAATTATCGGGAATTGTATTCCTGGTATGTCTTTGCAGCACTCTTTTTTCTCGGTGCAGAGATTCTAATTGGGAGGAAGCGTTTACCATGATAACTTTTGCAACTCCCCTATGGCTTCTCGGCGGTGGTTTTTCCATTGTTCTGTTAGTTATTTCCTACAAAAAGATGTCTCGCAGAAGAGAAAAAGAACTACAGCGTTTTGCAGCCGCCCAACTTCTCGGGAAATTGTGTGCAAATATTTCCTCACAGCGCCGGTTATTAAAGAAAAGTTTACTCGTTATGGCAGTTTTTTGTTGTTTTGTTGCATTAGCAAGGCCTCAATACGGCTTTAAATGGGTAGATGTAAAGCGCAAAGGAATCGATATTCTATTTGCCGTGGATACCTCAAAAAGCATGCTGGCAGAAGATGTCAGCCCCAATCGCTTAAAACGTGCAAAGTTTGCCATCATGGATTTTGTGGAACAGCTTGAGGGAGACAGAGTGGGGCTGATGCCTTTTGCAGGATCCGCCTTTTTAATGTGTCCCATGACCATAGATTACAACGCATTTGAGAGTTCACTGGATGCAGTCAATACAACAATTATCCCCCGTGGCGGGACTGATATAGCCAGGGCCATTAGTGAAGCAGAATCAATTCTTACAAATGAGGCAAATCATAAAATTCTTGTGTTGATTACCGATGGCGAAAACCTGGAAGGGGATGTGTTACAAGCTGCAAAGGCAGCTGCAGAAAAAGGGATGACCGTTTTTACCGTAGGAGTAGGGACCAGTGCTGGAGAATTGATTCCACTGAATCGAAATGGAAAGACCGGTTTTGTTAAAGATGCCAGTGGCAAATTTATAACATCCCAGCTAGATGAAACAGAACTTACTAAGATTGCCGAATTGACAGGTGGTCTGTATGTTCCCCTTGGCAGCAGTGGCGAGGGTTTGCAGACCATTTATCAGAAGAAACTTTCCCTTATTCCAAAAGAAGAGTTGGCAGAAAAACGGCATAAAGTAGCCCTTGAGCGTTTTGTCTGGCTGCTGGGTACAGCCATTGTTCTTTTAATGCTGGAATTTATGGTGGGAGGCAGGAAATCCGAACGGGGCTTGCGAATTCCTTTTATAAAAACCGCAGGTCGCAGAAAGAAACAGAAAATGGCAGTGGCTCTTTTACTGCTCCTGTCATCGAGTATTTTTGTACCTCGGGCAGAAGCTTCAAAAGGGGAAGATGCGTATAATGAAGGTGATTTTCTAACTGCATCAGCATTTTATGATGAACAGTTACAGAAATCACCCAATGATGCAAGACTTCACTATAATTATGGGACAACAGCATACAAAAATAATATGTTTGAAGATGCAGCCAAGGAATTTAAGGAAGCGCTGAAAAGCGATGACCTTGGTTTGCAGGAAGAGGCCTATTATAATCGTGGTAATGCTCTCTATCAAAGAGGAAATGAAACCTTACAGAACGATCCACAGCACAGCATCGAAATGTGGGAGCAGGCAGCTGCTTCTTTTGATGGTGCTCTCCAGTTGAATTCAATAAATGAAGATGCGAGTTTTAATTTAGAGTTGGTGAAAAAGAGGCTTGAAGAGTTGAAAAAACAACAGGAACAGCAGGATCAAAAAGATGAGGAAAAGAAAGATCAGGATCAGAAGGATCAGAAAGATCAGAAAGGGCAGAAACAGAATAAAGGACAAAAGAATGATCAGGGTGAAGAAAACAGCCAGGATCAGGATAATAATAAGCAGAAATCCTCAGATGAGAATGGGGAACAACAACAGAAAAACAAAGAAGCTCAACAGGCTCAACAGAAGAGTCAGGATGCTGAAAATAAGGGCGCGCAGGAACAATCTAAGCAGAATGATACCTCAACAGGCACTGACGAGGAACAGGGAAAAACCGCAGAGGCAGCTGCAGAAAAAAAAGAACAGGAACAAAAAGCGCGAGCGCGGAATCAACAGCGCAGGATGCTGGGAAAGATGACAGATGAAGAGGCAAGGCAGTTGTTGGACAGCTTGAAAGATGAAGAGGGTGAGCTGAACTTTGTTCCGGTTGCGGGTTCCAATGGAGATCAACAGCAGGAAATATCGAAGGATTGGTAATGATAAATAAAAGATGTTTTAAAGAAAACAGAGTGTTCATAAAAGGTATCTCGTTTGTGTTCCTTATGCTGTGTGTGTTTACCGTCGTCCCGGCACTGCAGGCAGCTGTTGAGGCCTCGGCAACGCTCACTCCCCGCAGCTTCCCCATAGATCGAGTGGCAGCTTTCAATATTACACTCAAAGGCGTACGATCCTTTCAGCCTGTTATGCCAGAAGTCGCAGGGATACAGTTTCACCAGCGGGGGTCTTCCACCCAGATGGAGTTCATTAATGGTTCCTATTCCAGTTCTGTAACGCTCACGTATCTTGTTCAGGCTGAACGTGTGGGGAAATTCACTATTCCGGCCATTGAAATTAGTACTAAAGAGGGAAAGGTAAAGACTCGGGAAGTCACCTTTGAAGTAACTGATACCAATACTGCCGCAGTATCACAATCTCAATCCGGAGGCCGGGTATCAACGGCCAGACTCAGATCCGGTGAAGGACAGAAACTTGCTTTTCTTCGGGTCATTCCTGTCAAAGAGAATAGCTACCCGGGTGAAGTTGTACCTGTTCAGATAAAGGTATATTTCCGTGATGGCCTTAAGGCAAATTTAAACAGTCTGCCGCAACTGGATGGAGATGGTTATATTCTGCAGCAATTAGGTCGCGAACCAATACAGACTCAGGAATATGTTAATAATGTACCATACTCAGTCTTGAGCTGGGACTCTGCATTATCCGGTATCAAAGAGGGGGCTCACGACATCAGTATGGAAATTGACGCGACCCTTTTACTTCCCGAACAACGTCGCGGCTCTTCATCACTTGGGCAATCTATGTTTAATGATCCGTTTTTTAGCAATTTCTTCCCGTCATATCAGGAAAAGAATGTTAAAGTTGCAAGCCCTGCCATGAAGTTGACGGTTCTTCCTTTACCTGAACAGGGAAAACCGGATGATTTTAGTGGTGCAATTGGAGATTTTCGTCTCTCTGTTTCAGCTAATCCCGTGGAGCTTGCCCCCGGAGATCCCATCACCCTGACCATGACGGTGAGTGGACAGGGGAATTTTGATCGGGTGCAGGCCCCGAAACTGAGTACAGAAGAGGGATGGAAAACCTACAGTCCCTCATCCGAGTTTTTAAAAGATGGTGGTCCTGGACAGGGGAAAAAGGTTTTTGAACAGGCACTCGTCGCCAAAGATTCTTCCCTGAAAGAAATCCCATCCATCCTTTTCAGCTATTTTGATCCAGTTGCAGCAACGTATAAGACTTTGACCGCAAAACCCATCCCTTTGACCATAAAGGGGACTGTTGCTGAAGTGGTAAAAACTGAAGTTATACAAAAAGAATCACCTGAACAGGAAGAAAAGAAAGTTGTTGAGAATGCATTGACGCCGGATATTTCCCTTAGTGGATTGGCACCTTTACAACTTGACCCGGCATCCATGGATCAGAAACTCAGTCCCTTGTTTTCAAGGAAATGGTTTCAAATTCTTGCAGTCTTGCTGATAATTCTTGTGGCCATTGCTGTGTTTATGAAAATTCGTGCCACGCGTTATGCTAACGATCCTCGTCTGCAAAGAGATCAGGCAATGAAACAACTACTGGGCCTGCGTGTGACAGAAATAGATAAAGCCCTTAGCTCCAACGACACAAGGAGCTTTCTGGCATGTTGTAGAAAAACTATTCAGGAACAGCTTGGCCTCGCCTGGGATGTTGAAGCTGCTGCCATAACCCTTGCTGATTTGAAAAACCGTCTGTCTGGAGATTCGATATTGTTGGAAGTGTTCAGTGCTGCCGATGAGAGTGCATATGGGGGGCAGGAGCTGAGTCAGCAACAGATGCAGGATTTTTCCGATCGTTTAAAAAGTGAACTGGAAGGACTGATATGAAATTTTTTCCCCAGAACATTGTTTCTCAGTCTGGAGTATTTGTACTGGCAGTACTCTGCTGTGTTGTGTTCTTTGGTCAAAACCTTTGGGCGGCTGAGCAGACTCAGGAGGAACGATTTCAGAGCGCTGTTGCGGCGTATGGCAAGGGGGATTACAAACAGGCAATAGAAGGTTTTGAAACGCTTGCGGGGGAAGGCTTATCCGCACCGCTTCTCTACAATCTCGGGAATAGCTATGCACGATATGGAAAGGTAGGAAAAGCCATTCTCAATTATGAACGGGCCTTACGGCTTGCACCGGGGGATTCTGATATTCGTGGCAATCTTGATCTGCTCCGAAGAAATCAGGGGCTTTTTCAGGAAGAACAGACGCTGGGACACCGATTTATTTCTTTGCTGGGCTTGAATCAGTGGATTTTACTGGCCACCGGTTCCTTTATTGTATTTGCAGGAATTTTGCTGTGGCCATCTGTTCCTGCCTTAAGACGATCAGCACAGTATGGATTGGCTTTTTGCAGCTTGATTGTTGCTGTTACAGCTTGCTCCGGAGCAATTGGGCAATATCAGAAATGGCATGATGCTGTTGTGGTTGTCCCCGATGCGCGGCTAAAAGTATCGCCTTTTGAATCTGCTGCTTCCATTGGGACGATTCAGGAGGGACGTTTGCTGCGCCCGGGAAAAGTACATAAGCAGTATGTTCTGGTTGTGGATGAAGCAGGGCGAAGTGGCTGGCTGGCTGCGGATGATTTTGAGGTTATTGCCAGCTTTTAAGCTTGCTGCTTATAAAATTAATCACCTGCTGATGTGCCTCTTTCCCTTTCCCTTCCACTGTTATTGGTGCGCCAAAGGCAAAGTGTGTAGACACTTCGGGACGAATTCGTCCAAGGTCTTTAATGAGTTTCCCATTTGTCCAGGCATCTGTTTTCAGGGCCAGGGGCAACACTGGAACTCCCGCTTTCTGAGCAAGTTTTACTCCGATGCTGTTGAATTGTTTGGGGATAAATTCAGTTCCTCTGGTGGTCTGTGGAAAAACAGTAATGGATATCCCCTGTTCCAGTCGTTTCTTTCCCTCACTGAATACTTTTTTCAGATCTTCCCGAGGATTTTTCCTGCTTAATGCAATGGGGTTCCGTGAGCGCATCACATACTTAAATACTGGATAATGCATAAGACTTTCTTTGATGATAAAAGTCATGGGGATTTCCTGGGCAACAATGCCAGGTACTACTACGGTATCCATCATGCTGATATGGTTGCCGACAATAACACAGGGTGTTTTCAGAGCCTGAAGGTGTTCAATCCCGCTTATTGAGATGTGCAGCCCAGTCCGTTCCAGGGCTTGAAGTACTTTAAAGCTTGATTGGCACCATGCCTCATCATCATAGTTCCCATATTTTGCTTTTCTGCCGGAAAGGTAAACATTGGCAAGAAAGCTTATGTAAAAAGAGCATGATGGAAAGAGTCTTCCCCAAAAAGAGCTCGCATCTGGCGGGGTGTGATAACAGTGCTTATCGTATGTTAATTGGTTCATAGCTGATTATTGGATGAATTTTGAATTTGGCCAGTGTATGTTGTTGCATAAGACGAACTCGTAAAAAGGTCACAAACAAGATGAAGAGTTTTTCCGAGTCCATCACAGAAGAATACAATGAACGAAGAATGAGAACAAGAAGAATAGATATCCCTTAAACCATCCCGTTGTCTGAAGTGAAATTATAGATTTTTCGTAACTACTCACGGGGTAAGCGAGGCACGAGACTCCGCAGAGATGCGGTACCCCGTGGGCAGTTACGATTTATCTATGGAAAAAGTGCATAAGTGTCGATACATATCTCATGAATGGTAAAAATAAAAAGCCGGTAGGGAAAAGGAAATTTTTGTCAGCTTTCTTAGCAAAGGCCACTTCCCCCACAATCGCCGTTAAGCTTGCAGCTATCATGACAGCCGTCATCATCGTGGGCATGGGACTGCTCAGTCTTTTTATCCTCGGAAATCAGAGCCGTGTTTTTGAACAGCAGGCAGACGCCTATGCTGCAGCACTTGGTGGTCAGTTGGCCGTTGCTGCCATTGAGCCTGTTCTTGCCGGTGATATACAGGCAGTGGAACAGCTTACGGCCAATCTTGTCTATAAGGAAGGGATAGAAGGTATTGCAATTTATTCAGATGAATTAAAACCACTTGTCACCATGGGAGTTATTCCTCAGAAGAATAAAATTTCCATTCTTGCTGAGCAGGCTGAATATTGGTCGCTGGGTGAAAAGGAACATATTGATCTTAGTTCCTATGTGAGCAAGATCAGTTTTAAAGATTTGACGGTTGGGTATTGTGTACTCACTTTTGATCGTTCTTTTATGGGGGCAGCCTACGACAAGACCCTGCGGACTATTTTTCTGATCACTGCATTTATGGTTGTTTTAGGCGTTGTCGTGGCTGCTTTTATTGGTAGACGACTGTCCCGTCCCATACTGCAGCTTGTTGATGGAACCCATGAAATATCCGAGGGAAATTATGCGTTTCGATTTGAGGATTGCCGGACGGATGAACTGGGATTGCTTATGGATTCTTTGAATACCATGACAGAAGGACTTTCTAAAAAAGAGCAGGTTGAACAGACATTTTCACGCTATGTTTCATCAGATGTTGCCTCAACACTTATGGAAGAGAAAGAAAATCGACTTGGCGGCAGTTATGTGGAGGCAACAGTTCTTTTTGCAGATATTTCCGGTTTCACCAGTCTCAGTGAAAAGCTTGATCCGGAAGCGCTGAATAGCCTCCTGAATGATTATTTCACTCTCATTGATCAGATTGCCGGGGACCATCAGGGACATATTGATAAATATATTGGTGATTGCGCAATGATTCTTTTTGGTGCACCTGTGCAGGATGAAGAGCATGGAGTTAACGCCGTGCGTTGCGCCATTGAAATACAACGTGGAATAGAAAAGTATAATCATAAACGGCGCAATCTGGACATGATTACGGTGGATTTTAGTATCGCGATTAATTCCGGGCGTATGCTTGCAGGTAATATGGGTTCAGAAAAACGAATGGAGTACACAGTGCTGGGTAATGCCGTGAATCTCGCATCTCGTCTTTCGTCCCTTGCAACTGCCGGTCAGATTCTTGTCACACGGGAGGTTCATGATTCTCTGTTTTTAGCAGCACTCTATGAAACTTCTGTGGTGCAGACGATTCACCTGCGCGGCAAGAGCAAGCCAGTTGAGATCTGGAAAGTTGAACCTCGGGCAAAACTGGTTTCTTCTACGGAATTGGCTGCAATGAAAACTTCAAATTTGATTCATTAAAAACTGTTATGAAGTATTTTCTTCTTCTCCTGTTACTTCTTCAAAGTTGTGCTCAGCTCAGTATTCAAAATACTGAAACCGACCGACTCATACTGCTTGACCAATACTTGTCTTCTCAGTTTTTTGCTAAAGCTCTCTCTCTAATAGATGGTACCCCTGAAGAGAATCCCCAGGCCACCGAGTTGGAAAAAAGGCGAGCCATGGTCATTGAAAAGCTTCGCTCCTATGAAAAGCAGACTGTCGCCGATGCCTTAGAGCAGGAAAAGAACAATGATTGGCCAGCAGTCAAATTACGCTATAAAGAGGCACTGAAGAAGAGTGGTCCTTCCAATGTTCTTGAGGATGCACAGCAGGCGATGCTCTTACGTTTTCAGGCAAGAATGGATTCCCTGGAGCATGAAGAACTGATCGTAACCGGTGAGTGGCTGGAAAAAAAGATACATCTGTTGCAGGAGCTTCACCAAAGCGACCCTGATAACCGGAAGATTAAATCGCGGTACCGTCGGGTACAGAAGGATGCTGAAGAAATCGCTTCACAGCTTGCGCAGCTTGGTGAGCAAATGCTTGCAGAAAAAAATACTACCATGGCTGCTCGTATCCTTCCGCTTGTTGTGAAACTTGCTCCAGGTTCTGAGGCAGATGCTGCAATGGCTCGATTAAAGAATCAGCAAAAGGAAAAAACGCTTAAAAAAGAAAAAAGCAGAAAAAAAGTAGCCCGGAAAAAGAATAAAAAGAGTTTTGAGGCTTTTAATAAAGCAATGGCTAATGGAAAGCTGGCTGAAGCTCGTCGTTATCTGTCCCAGTTAACCCCGGCTATGAAAAAAACCATGGCCG
>CAMZLK010000071.1 GCA_947311475.1 uncultured Desulfocapsa sp. | reverse complement strand
TTACTCTGGAAGCACCCGAACAGCACCCTTATCAGCGGATGCTGCCAACATTGCGTAAGCCTTTAGTGCTTGTGAGACATGACGCTCGCGATCAATTGGGCGAAAAGCCTCACGTCCTTTTGCATTCTCTTTTTTACGCCGAGCTTCAAGTTCCTCATCTGCTATCAAAACATTCATCTTCCGTTCAGGTATATTAATTTCGATGGTATCTCCATTTTCCACAAGACCAATTGCACCACCGGCAGCCGCTTCTGGCGAGACATGGCCTATGGAAAGTCCTGAAGTACCACCGGAAAAACGACCGTCAGTAATAAGGGCACATTCTTTTCCGAGGTGTACAGATTTTAAATAGGAAGTGGGATAGAGCATTTCCTGCATCCCCGGCCCTCCTTTTGGGCCTTCATAACGAATTATCACAACATCGCCCGCCTTCACACTTCCATCAAGAATGGCTTCACAGGCAGTTTCCTGGGAAGAATACACCTTTGCTGTTCCCTGAAAATCAAAAATGGAAGGATCAACGCCAGCTGTTTTCACAATACAACCATCAAGGGCAATATTCCCGTAAAGCACGGCCAGCCCACCATCTTTACTATAAGCATGCTCAAGGTCACGTATACATCCTTTTGCCCGGTCAAGATCAGGACTGTCATACATGCTCTCCTGTGAACCCATTACCAGATTACGCCCACTCTGTGCAGGTGCACTAAGATATAAATTACGAGCTTCATCATCACAGGAATCCCTTGCAACATCCCAGCTTGCCAGAATTGCTTTAAGGGTTTTTCCCTCCACCCGGCTGACACTGCTGTCAATCATCCCTGCGCGATCAAGCTCTGCAAGGATGGCCATAATACCGCCCGCCCGGTTCACATCTTCCATATGAAAATGTGAAGAAGGGGCCACCTTACAAAGATTTGGGACGTTACGGGACAATTCGTCTATGTCAGCCATGCTGAAATCAACCTTCGCCTCATTGGCAATGGCCAGAAGATGTAAAACTGTGTTGGTCGAACCACCCATGGCAATATCAAGTGTCATGGAATTGAGGAATGCTGCCCGGGAAGCAATGCTGCGAGGTAGCACAGAGCTGTCTTCCTGACCATACCAGGCTTCGGTCATCTCTACGATTCGCTCTGCGGCACGTTCAAAAAGATTCATCCGATTTGCGTGGGTCGCAACAATGGTTCCATTACCAGGCAGGGCCATACCCAAGGCTTCATTCAGTGAATTCATAGAGTTAGCAGTAAACATTCCAGAACAGGAGCCACAGGTTGGGCAGGCACAACGCTCGACAACATCAACCGTATCATCACTCACCTCCCTGTCGGCACCCATTACCATGGCATCGACCAGATCATAACGTTTTTCGCCATCAACACCGGCTTCCATCGGGCCGCCGGATACAAAAATAGTCGGGATATTCAAACGCATACTTGCCATCAGCATTCCTGGAGTAATCTTATCACAATTACTGATGCAGATCATGGCATCAACTGTGTGCGCATTGCACATATATTCCACACTATCAGCAATAAGTTCCCGTGACGGCAACGAATAGAGCATGCCGGAATGCCCCATGGCAATGCCATCATCTATGGCAATGGTGTTAAATTCTGCAGCAAAGCAACCAAGCTCTGCAATACGTTCCTTCAAATGCTGACCAATTTCATGCAGATGCACATGGCCTGGCACAAATTGAGTAAAAGAGTTTACAATGGCAATAATCGGCTTTCCAAACTGCTCTTCCGTTACTCCGTTAGCGCGCCAAAGACTACGTGCGCCAGCCATTTTTCTTCCTTGAGTTGTTGTGTTACTGCGTAAAGGGATGGACATAGAATTATACCTCAGAGATCACCTATCATTCTTTAATAAATAAAATAATTTGAATTTCTTGTTTCTTTCATGGCAATATACTATGAAAATAGCAGGTGTGTATAAAAAATTCTGGAGGGGATAAATGAAACAAACAGAAATTGATTATTGGATTACTTCGATGCTTGAATCCTACGATAATGTTTCCGATTTAAACATTACTGTAGGAAAAACTCTACAGGTTGAATCTTCTGGTATTTTAATGCCTGTAAATCTTACTCCTCCTGTAAAAGAGATCACCCCCTTTCAATCTGAAGTCTTTGCTCTAAATCTGATCAGCAACAATAAACGCTTATTGCGAGATCTTGTGGAAAAAGGCTCCTGCGATCTCTCATACACCCTTGGCGAGAACACTCGCTTCAGAGTTAATATTTTTACTCAAAAAGGTTATTTCACCACCGTTCTTCGAAAGCTGGAAACAACAATCCCCACCATTGAGGGGATGAATTTTCCGTCATCCTTCAATAAAATGGCAGCAGAGTTAAACGGTCTGGTGCTTTTCACGGGAGCCACGGGCACTGGAAAAACCACTTCACTTGCCGCACTCCTTCATAAAATCAATACGGATCGTGCATTCCATATTGTAACCCTGGAAGATCCCATTGAGTACGTTCACCCCCATATAAAAGCAACTGTTAACCAACGGGAACTAGGCAATGATTTCAGTTCCTTTGCTTCTGGTATGCGCGCAGCACTCCGCCAGGCACCAAAGGTTATTCTGGTTGGTGAGATGCGCGATCGTGAGACCATGGAAATAGGCCTCACAGCGGCAGAGACTGGTCATCTTGTGCTTTCCACCTTGCATACTATTGATGCCGGGCAGACCATCAACCGTATCCTTGGTATGTTTGAGCAGGAGGAGCAACCACAAATCAGAAACAGATTGGCAGATACCATCCGCTGGGTTGTTGGCCAGCGTCTCCTTCCCAAAGTTGACGGAGGCAGGATTGCTGCCCTGGAGGTGCTCTGTACCAGTCTGCGAGTAAAAGATCTGATACTGAATGGTGAAGATGATGAAAAGACATTCTATAAAGTTATTCACCAAGGCTCAGCCATTGATATGCGAACATTTGATCAACATATTCTTGAACTCTATGAATCTGAACTTATCACTGAAGAAACTGCCCTTCGCTACTGTTCCTACAAAAATGAAGTCGGCCGAGGCCTTGACGTTATAAAGTCTTCACGTGGCCAAGCCACATCTTCACTTTCCGGGCTTGCCATGGAAGAAGAGGAACAAACCCGTTGGTAAAGAGGACCGAAATGACCATAACTTGTCAGAACTGTAACAAAAAGCTAAAACTCAGCGACAAAATCATAAAGGGTATCGAACGGCTCGCCCCGGGACGGACATTGCGCCCCCCCTGCCCCCATTGCAAGGAAGCACTGGTGTTAGGCCACGATCACATAGGGTCTGAGACCAACCTGCCGACATCTTCTGTCAAACCTCCCTCGCCCCCTGATATTACGTGGTTGAAAGAGGGCACTTTTGAAGAAGAAGAGATTGTTGAAGACATTCCACAAACATTGATCCTGATAAAACCAGGCCCCAAACGAAACAGCATCGCAAAATCTGTTGAGAGTATTGGCTATCAGGCAAGTTTTGTTGCATCGGGTGAAGAGGCCATGGAGAAAATGCAATTTGTAAATTACGCAAGCGTTATCCTTCACTCCGACTTTGAAGAAGGAGGGCTGGAACATTCATCCTTTCATCAATTTATGCGTGAGATGTCCATGCTGAAACGCCGCTTCATTTTCTATATTCTTATCGGATCTGGATTTTCGACTCTTTATGATCTTGAAGCGCTGGCCAATTCTGCAAACCTTGTTGTTAATGACCGGGAAATTCCGGCACTGTTAACCATCCTTCGAAAAGCTATCCCACGTTATGAAGAACTTTTTGGTTCTTTGATGGCAGAGATCAATGCATATAGCGGCTGATATTGGCATTATAAAATAATTACGTAACAAACAATCGATGAAAAATAGATACTCAGCAAAAAATATCGCATCTTATGCAAAGTCCCTCACTGATTGTAATGCCGACCTTGCAATGCGAACCTATACGTCAAGACTTATCGGCCAGGAGGATGATCTTGTTCTCCATGGCGGTGGCAACACCTCTGTTAAATCTCAGATCACTACTCTTCTCGGTGACTCCTGTGATGTCCTCTTTATTAAAGGAAGCGGCTGGAATCTTGGGACGATCGAGCCACAGGGCTTTCCGGCACTTGATTTAAAGTATCTGCAGCGCCTCCGGATTCTACAGAAATTAACGGATGAGGAGATGGTGAATCAGTTTAGATCCCATATGCTGGATTCCACTGCTCCCAATCCATCCATCGAAACACTGGTGCATGCCTTTCTGCCTCACAAATTTATTGATCATACCCATGCTGACGCCATTGTTACCCTGACCAATATGGATCAGCCGGAAGAAAGACTAAAAGATGTCCTTGGAGATAAGATTGGTATTCTCCCCTGGATCATGCCCGGTTTTCCACTCTCTAAGAAAGTGGTCGAGCTCTATGAAAAACAGGCAGATATCAAAGCTATTATTCTACTCAATCACGGTATTTTCACCTTTGCAGAAACCGGAGAAGAGGCATATAGCCAGATGATTCATTACGTCACGCTGGCCGAGGAATATATAGATTCCTGTCAGCCAAAACAAACAGCGGCATCTTCTTTCAAATCGTCACAACTCTCCATCGAAACCATCCTTCCAATAGTACGAGGCGCTCTCACCATCACAGACGATTCCACTTCACGCCCCTTTTATCTGTTGCTGAACCAGGATCCTGAAATTCTTGCCTGCTTGACAGAAAATGGCGCAAAAACACGTTACACATCAGGAGTCCTAACCCCTGATCACGTGATCCGCACCAAAAATCATCCACTATGGCTGGATTTAGAGAACAAAACAGAAGAAGAACTAACTGCCACCATTGATACAGGCCTCAATGAGTACGCCGCAAGCTATCTCGCTTATTTCAACAGGCAGGTCGATAAGAAAAAGCTTAATCGCATAATATTGGACAAAAAACCCAGAGTAATTCTGGTACCAGGACTTGGCCTCATCACAACTGGTCGCACTGAAAAAGCAGCACAAATATGTTGTGACATTGCTGTTCATACTCTCCTTGCCAAACAAAAAGGGCACTTCATCGCACCCTACAGAGAGCTGGAAGAGGCCCATATTTTTGATATGGAATACTGGAGCCTTGAACAGGTAAAACTTGGCAAGGGCTCAACACTCCCACTCGCCGGACAAATAGCTCTTGTTACTGGTGGAGGAGGTGCAATTGCCTGCGGAATCGGCAGAATGCTGCTTGCAGCAGGAGCCCATGTATATTTGTCAGATCTAAACCAGAAACGCCTGGACAACGTCTGTGACTTGCTGAAAAAAGAATTCCCTGCAAAACGTATCGGTGCACTGCTTATGGACGTAACAGACAAAAAGGCAGTCACCTCCGGTATGCAGGCCATCATCAAAGAATGCGGTGGCCTTGATATCCTGGTACCCAATGCAGGTCTTGCCCACGTTGCAACCATTGAAGAGCTTGACGAACAGATGTTCAGAAAAGTAACAGAGATCAACACCATGGGCGTATTCCAGGTGATCCAGGCTGCCATACCAATTTTTAAACGCCAGGCTCTTCTTGGCAAAGCCACTGCTCACATCATCATAAACAGTTCTAAAAATGTCTTTTCACCGGGCGCTGCCTTTGGAGCGTACTCTTCTTCCAAAGCCGGCGCACATCAACTCGGTAAGATTGCGGCCATGGAGCTTGCTCCCTTTAACGTTCGGGTTAATATGATTAATGCCGATGCTATTTTTGATGACCATGGGATAACATCTGGCCTCTGGGATGTTGTAGGACCTGACAGAATGCGTTCAAGAAATCTTGATCCCGAAGGCCTAAAAGAATATTATCGGGAAAGAAACCTCCTCAAAACAGAAGTTCTGGCTGACCATGTGGGGAATGCGGTGGTCTTTTTTGCCTCTTCCCTCACTCCCACCACCGGAGCAACCCTGCCTGTGGACGGTGGAGTAGCTGCTGCCTTTCCCCGCTAAAAGCTTGTCTGAGAATAGGCATTTTGGGAAAAAGGGCATTCTCGGACAAGCTCCCAGGCAAACACTCCACCTTTCTCTCCGGCAACATCATGTTTATTTCTGTGATCCTGCATGGAAAATGGTATAATTGCCTCACAGATCCTGAAGAATTATAAACCCGTAAAAGGTTCTGCAAATAAATACACAATCAGGAGAAACTAATGCTTAAAGCCAAAGATATTATGACCACAGACATCATTTCCGTTCGTGGGACTACCCCGGTTTCCGAACTGGCAAAACTACTCACCAGCAACAATATCAGTGGAGCCCCGGTTCTTAATGATGATGACAAAGTCATTGCTGTGGTAACCGAAAGTGATCTTATTGATCAATCCAAAAAACTCCACATCCCCACAGTTGTAACCATTCTTGACTCTGTTTTCTATCTGGAAAATCCGGATAAAATGGAAGCTGAAATGAAAAAGATTGCTGGATCAAAAGTATCCGAGATATGCAGTGGATCACCCAAAACAGTATCATCTGACACCCAGCTTGATGAAATCGCAACCATCATGGCAGAAGAAAACATCCACACACTCCCTGTGCTGGAAGAGGGGAAACTTGTTGGTATCATCGGAAAGAAGGATATTATAAAAACGCTGATCAACTGATATGCTTTGATGGCGTCGTAAAAAGCACCTGTCTCGAAGACATTGCAGAGTACACCTAACTCCCCTTGTCTTCGTCCATAAACACATATATTTTTTTCATTTCCACTCAAGAAGTTCTTGTCTTTCCATTTCTCTTTTGCTATAAAAGGATGTTTCACTGAAGAATGGTTACGGTTTTCAAGCTGTAACCTTTCTTCTTTTTAGAGTTGATGATATGCATCGCTCAACAATAACCTTAACACCTGGTCGTAATCATTAGGCCGCAAGAAGAGTAGAAACCATGACAGAGGAACTTAACCAAGCAAGCCAGGACAACGAAGAAGAGATGAGTTTTGCAGAACTCTTCGAAATGGAAGAAAACAATACAGTGATTAACGTCGGTGACGTTGCCATCGGTACCATCATCGGTACTGTGGACGATTATGTCCTTGTAGATGTCGGAGACAAAGCAGAGAGCTATATTGCCAAATCCGAATTCCAACTGGACGAAGGCATTGAATTTAATGTTGGCGACACATTTGAAGTTTTTGTAGAACGCCGCAAAGATGAAGGTGGTCTCCTTCTGTCACGGGACAAAGCCATAGCTATTAAAGTGTGGGAAGATATTGCCAAGATCCAGGAAGCAGATGAAACCATTGAAGGAAAAATCGAGAATCGCGTTAAAGGCGGTATGTCCGTTAATATCGGCGTTCCTGCTTTCCTCCCCTATTCTCAGATCGACCTGCGACCTGTTAAAGACCTCGATGCTCTCATCGGAGAGGCTTTTGATTTCAAAATTCTTAAATTTAACCGCAAGCGGAACAATGTGGTTATTTCCCGTCGTGCAATTCTCGAAGAGGCACGTGCCAAACTTCGCGAGAAAATGCGTTCAGTCCTTGAAGAAGGACAGATCATCAAGGGAGCAATTACCAATATTACCGATTACGGTCTCTTCATTGACATGGGTGGCATGGACGGTCTCTGCCATATCACAGACCTTTCCTGGGGACGCGTTTCCCATCCTGCCAAATTATACAAAGTTGGCCAGGAACTGGAAGTTAAAGTTCTCAAATATGACAAAGAACATGACAGAGTCTCTTTGGGTGTTAAACAGCTTAAAGCTGATCCATGGGCAACCGTTGCAGAGCGCTTCCCCGTTGGCGAGAAAACCGTGGGAAAAGTTGTCTCCATTACCGATTATGGTGTCTTTGTAGAGCTTGAAGAAGGTGTTGAAGGTCTGATTCACGTATCTGAAATGACATGGTCCAAAAAACCTCGCCATCCATCCAAGATGGTTACCGTTGGTGACGAGCTTGAGATCATGGTACTCAATATTGAGCCTGAGACCAAGCGTATCTCACTTGGTATGAAACAACTTCTTCCCAACCCCTGGGATCTGGTTACCGACAACTACCCTGTTGGGTCTGTTATTGAGGGTAAAGTTAAAAATATCACTGACTTCGGCATCTTTATCGGAATCGAAGAAGGCATTGACGGACTTATCCATGTATCTGATCTTTCATGGACCGAGCGCATCAAGCATCCTTCCGAGAAATATGCCAAGGGCGAGACCATCCAGGCTGTTGTATTAAAGATTGATAAAGAGCACGAGCGATTCTCACTTGGTATTAAACAGCTTGAGCCGGATCCATGGCAGGCGGCATACAACAACTTCCCTTCAGGTACCATCATTGAAGGAAAAATTACCAATGTCACCGACTTTGGTGTATTTGTACAACTACAAGAAGGTATTGAAGGACTAGTTCATGTTTCTGAAATCTCCAAGGATAAAATTAAGACCCCCATTGGAATGTATGAAGTAGGTGATACGCTGAAAGCCATTATTATCAATGTGTCTGCCAAGGACAGAAAAATCGGACTCTCCATCAAAACTCTTGAAGAAGACGGTGAAGAGGGAGCGGCTGAGAATTATGCCAAGAAGAAGGAAGAGGCAGCCGCCGCAGCTCCTTCCACTTTTGGTGATCTACTCAAAGCAGCCGCCAGTGACGATAAAGACGAGGCTCCCACTGAAGAGAAGTAAAATACCAGCCGTGATCTAGAATCAACAGGTTGTTTTACCGGGATAGAAATATTTTCGGTAAAACAACTTTTTTTTATACCTGAGATTTGTAATAGCCATGTTAAAAAAAGAACTTGTTAATGAAGTAAGCAGTGACCTTTCCCTCCACAAGAATGATGTGAGCATAGCGCTCGACATCATGCTTAAAACCATGGAAGATGCCCTCAAAGCTGACCGCCGTATCGAGCTTAGAGGCTTTGGAAGTTTTGCTGTGAGAAAAAGAAAGGCACGCTGTACCAAGAATCCCAAAACTGGAACAATCATGAACATTCCAGAGCGAAAAACCATTCACTTCACCATGAGTAAATCATTGAAAGAAGCACTTATACAGGAGTGAAGAAGTGTAATACACAATATATGTTTCGGCATTTCCGATGAACTCGTAGATAAACGCAGACTTCGAAAACTCTTCATCTCCTTCGTTGCTGCAATTTCATCCCATTTTTCATTTTTTTACGAGTTCATCATTACAGTGGGGATGGAGACTCTAAGTATTACAAAAAAGGAGTTACGTCCCCTTTACCTTCGCGGAGAACCACTGGATAATCTCCTGTAAGGTCAACAAGGGATGAAGGATCTGAGAAGATATCACCACCATCGATTATCAGATCCACCAGCTTCCCATACAGACAGTCGATATCATAAGGATCAGAAGCGACAACTTCCCCCTCTTCACCAGGTAATGATGTGGTGATAATAGGATTACCCAATGTTTGAAGGAGCATTTGACAGATCGGGTTTTCCGGAACCCTGATACCCACCGTTTTCTGTTTGGTAAACATGGCCTTTGGAACCAGTTTAGTACCAGGCAGAACGAAGGTATATGGCCCTGGAAGATTCTTTTTCAGAAGTCGATATGCGATATTGGAGACATGGGCAAACTTGCTGATATGCTTTAGATCTGAGCACATAAAAGAAAAAGGCTTCCCCTTTGGCCTGTGCTTAATCTGAGCAATTCTTTTCACAGCCTTCCGGCTGGAAAAATCGCAACCAATCCCATAACCTGTATCTGTCGGATAGCACATTACGGCCCCGCGCTGCAAACGATCTACAACCTGTTGAATCAGTCTCTGTTGAGGATTATGTGGATTTATTGCGAGTAACATCGATATTCTCCTTTTAAATTGGGCTTCAATAGAGCACACTTGGCCCAAGAAGGCAAAACGTAATAATGTTTTGACCTTTCCCGGTTCAGTGCTAAAATAGCTAAGAAGTTGTACCTGCTCCACAAAACTGTATCGGATGATACTGGATTGAAAATCAATATTTGACAAACTCGTAAGAAGGGTAAAATCCCGATGGCTAAGTAAAAAGATTCATATGCGAGGTGCATATTTTTTTTAATATCGACGTACCAAGGTACGTTGAAATCAAACAAAAATATAACAACGAAACAAATGAAGAGTTTTTACAAGTCCATCAATATTTCATTCTGTTTCCCCTACTTTTTTTGAATTCTTACTCAAGGAGCTCCCATGCTGTCCGATAATTTAGAAGTCGCCCTCACCTTTGACGATCTTCTCCTCTGCCCTGCAGCCTCACAGATTCTTCCAAATGAAGTATCCCTTGCCACGAAACTCACTCAGACCATCAAACTGAATTCTCCTCTGATCAGTGCGGCCATGGATTCCGTGACTGAACATCGCACAGCTATCGCCATGGCACGTGAAGGAGGCCTTGGCATAATCCACAAAAATATGTCCATTGAGCTCCAGGCCAGAGAAGTTGAACGGGTTAAAAAATCAGAATCCGGAATGATCGTTGATCCGATCACCGTAAAAGAGGACCATTCTGTAGGTGACGTGGAAAAGATCATGGCACGATACAAAATCTCCGGGCTGCCAGTGCTTCGAGAAGGCAAGCTTGTTGGAATTGTCACCAATCGTGACCTTCGTTTTGTATCCGATAACGATCTACGCGTAGGGGATGTCATGACCAGCAAAAATCTTGTGACAGCACATGTCGGTATAGATTTGAAACATTCCAAAGCCCTGCTCCACGAACATCGCATTGAAAAACTTCTTGTTGTTGACGACGAAGGGAACTTAAGCGGCCTGATCACCTTTAAAGATCTTGAAAAAATCAAAAAATACCCTCTTGCTGCCAAAGATGATATGGGCAGACTTATCGTGGGAGCAGCCCTCGGTGTTGGAAAAGATATTGAAGCTAATGCCAAGATTCTCGTAGATGCCGGGGTGGATGTGGTGGTGGTTGATTCGGCACACGGTCACTCTCAGGGCGTACTGCAGGCAGTTGCTACAATCAGAAATACATTTCCTGACCTCCAAATAATAGCCGGAAACGTTGCCACAGCAGAAGGAACTGAAGCATTGATAAAAGCTGGTGCCAGCTGTGTAAAAGTTGGTGTTGGTCCAGGTTCTATCTGTACCACACGTATTGTTGCAGGTGTTGGTGTGCCGCAGATGACAGCTATTCAGAAAGCCGTGAGCGTTGCCTCAAAATACGGCGTCCCAGTTATCTCTGATGGTGGCATCAAGCATTCGGGCGAGCTCGCCAAAGCCATTGGTGGCGGAGCACATGCCATTATGATAGGTTCACTCTTTGCAGGAACCGATGAAACACCAGGAGAAACATTTCTCTACCAGGGACGAACCTACAAAGGATATCGTGGCATGGGATCTTTAGGTGCCATGCGCCAAGGATCTTCGGATCGATATTTCCAATCCGAAGTTTCCAGCCAATCCAAACTTGTCCCGGAGGGCATTGAAGGCAAGGTTCCCTATCGCGGCCCCATTGCCAATGTAATCTACCAGCTCCTTGGTGGATTACGATCAGGTATGGGCTATGTTGGAGCAGCAACCATTGAAGAATTACGAGAAAAGGCAAGCTTTGTTAAAATTTCAGCTTCCGGCCTGCGTGAATCCCATGTCCATGATGTCATTATTACAAAAGAAGCACCCAACTACCGAACAGCATAAAGACGATATACTATGAACTTACATGACGAAAAAATCCTCATTCTTGATTTTGGCTCCCAGACCACTCAACTCATTGCAAGGCGTATCCGTGAGCAAAAAGTCTATTGCGAGATCCATCCATTCTCAACGCCCCTTGAAACCATCAGAAAAATGAATCCCACGGGTATTATCATGTCAGGTGGACCACGATCTGTCTATGATGATGATTCCCCTCTTTCTGATCCAGCCATTTTTGATCTTGATCTACCCGTCCTTGGAATCTGCTACGGTGCACAACTCATGACACAGCAGCTTGGTGGCAAAGTTGAAAATGCGGACAAACACGAATTTGGTAAAGCAAACCTCACTGTCCGTTTCACCGAAGGACTTTTTGCAGGACTTGAACCGGAAGTCCCCCAACATCAGGTATGGATGAGCCATGGTGATCGAATCGAGATGCTCCCCGATGGATTTGAAACCACAGCAGTGAGCGATCATTCTCCGTGTGCTGCCCTTAGACACACTTCAAAACCTCTTGTGGCAGTACAGTTCCACCCCGAAGTTGTACACACTCTTATCGGCACAGACATTCTGCGCAACTTCATCTTTGGGATATGTAAATGCAGTCCCAACTGGACCATGGCCTCCTTTATCGAGTCCACCGTTAAGGGAATTCAGGAGAAAGTGGGTTCCAATAAAGTCATCTGCGCACTCTCAGGCGGTGTTGACTCTTCAGTCACTGCTGCCCTGGTCCACAAGGCGATTGGCGATCAACTCACCTGTATTTATGTGGACAATGGCCTGATGCGTATCGGAGAGAGCGAATCCATCCTCAGATTTTTCCGTGAAAAGAGCCATCTCCAAGTCATTGCAGTGGATGCTGTCGATTTCTTTTTGAGTGAGCTCGATGGAGTCCTTGACCCTGAAATAAAAAGAAAGCGAATCGGCCTTGGATTTATCAAGATATTTGAAGAGGAAGCGACAAAACTTGGTGAAGTCAACTACCTTGCCCAGGGAACCCTGTATCCGGATGTGATCGAATCGGTGTCATTTATGGGTGAGGCTCCCATTAAGTCCCACCATAATGTGGGGGGCCTGCCGGAAATAATGAAACTTGATCTGATTGAACCACTCCGGGAACTCTTTAAAGATGAGGTTCGAGAACTTGGACTTGAACTTGGATTGCCTGAAGAAGCCATCTACCGCCAGCCATTTCCAGGCCCCGGCCTTGGAATCAGAATCATGGGTGAAGTAAGCAAAGAACGACTGAACATTGTTCGTCAGGCAGACGTCATCGTACTTGAAGAAATGAAAAAGAGCGGCTGGTACCGTAAAGTATGGCAGTCTTTTGCAGTTCTTCTTCCCATCCAGACCGTTGGGGTCATGGGCGATGGCCGAACCTATGAAAATGTTATCGCCCTGCGTTCTGTCGATTCCAAAGATGCCATGACTGCTGACTGGTCAAAAATCCCCTACGATCTTCTTGGTATTATTTCCAGCAGGATTATCAACGAAGTCCGTGGTGTAAACAGAGTGGTCTATGACATTTCTTCAAAACCTCCGGCTACTATTGAATGGGAATAAGATTGTCGTCTACTTGTTAATTCTTGATGGGCTCGTAAAAAGTTCATATCCGAGGCACGGAAATCCCTAACACCCCGCAAGGGGGTATAAGTACCTTATGAGAATAATTTCGGCATACTAAAGCACGTTGAAAATATCAGGAATTTGCAGTAACAAAAGAAATGAAGAGTTTTTACGAGTCCATCAACTCTTAAAAACCTTGCACATCTGCACATGACCAACTATGTTGGTCATATAGGAGGTGTTCACTGTGGCTCAACTCAATATAGCCGAAGCAAAAGCACATTTTTCGGAAATTATTCAAAAAGCATTACTTGGGGAAGAAGTTATTATTTCAAAGGGAAATATACCTGTTGTTAAGATTGTTCCCCTGGCATCTTCTTCCAAACAACGATCCCCCGGCTCCGGGAAAGGCCAGCTCCTTGAAATGGCAGACGATTTCGATGCTCCTTTAGATGATTTTAAGGAATATATGTGAACACTTTCCTACTGGACACCCATACCTTCATCTGGTGGGTAGATGATTCTCCCAAGCTATCTTTACGAGCAAAAGAAATCATCGCTGACATGAACAATGACTGTTATTTCAGCCTTGTCAGTAGTTGGGAAATAGCCATCAAATGTTCCATAAACAAGATGCGGCTCTCTTTACCTGTTGAGAAATACATCCCGCAAAATATGGCCAGCAACAATTTCAAACAACTCCCGATCTCTTTTCGGCACGTCAGCAAAGTAGAGATATTACCCCTGCATCATCGGGACCCCTTTGATCGTCTGCTTGTAGCACAGGCCATGACAGAACAGATGGTCTTCATTTCTGCCGATACTGCTTTTGACCGTTATGAAGTAAAGCGAATCTGGTAAAATACACCTGTGATTTATCAAGATTGCGTTGTAACATTCCCGAACTTTTATAATATTTGATCGGCTTTTAGGGGTTCAATCAAAAAATATATAATTTGATTTTTATTGCAAAATCAATACGATGACAATTTCTATGGTAACTACTCACAGGTGTCCCAGCTTTGTGCAAGCGCACCTGTTCGCTATAGCCCGTTATGCGGGCAGGCGCGATCGTGCAAAAAGGGGCTGGCTGTGAGCAGTTACTTTCTTATGCTACTCAGCTATATCAGGGTAAAGATTTGATCTCGTGACGTTGTCAGCCCGAGACGCTGGTTTTTGATAAACTGGGAGTAGGAATGAAGTAGAAAAATCAACACCTTGTTGCTCAGCTTCGATTTCGAGTTCCCAGTAATAAATAGATTTTGTTCCATTCAGTTGATTGTCCCAAACTGGACTGGTTTCAGGAATATCAAATGAAATTGGTACCTTTGTGAATTTAGGCGAGGTCTGGATCTGCCTCTGTTCACAATATAATTCATAGCAGATAATTGTTTTTTCATCATCCGAAGGATATTCTTTTTCTAAAACCTCTTTGACAAACCGCATTGTGCAATCCAGAACTGAAAAACGATTTGGAGAAAACGAAACCTTCATTTTATCGCCGGGAAAAAATGGAAATTTGGAAAATGATATATAAGAACTGCCATATTTGGCAGCATACAAAATATAATAGCAGAGCGACCAGAGAGCTACCAACATTATGAGATCAAAAAATATTGCAGCTATGAGAAGTAGTCCAAACTGGATGGTTCCCTGGGCAAAAGCATACCAGTTAAGTGGTGTTATAATCATGGATAAAATGATGACAGCAAATAAAGAGCGCATCCAGATTTTACCAGTTCTGTCATGGATCCCTTTCGGGTCCCAAGGGTAATCTAGAAACCATGGTTGCCTGTACTGTTTTGCCAATGCAATCCTTTCGCGTTTGTTGAGCCAGGAACGGATTCCTTTAATAAATATTATCAGGCTCACGAGGAGAAGGAAACACCCGAGTAGCAAAATTACCCAGTTGAAAGATTTGGGAAGTAATCGATTAATAAAGTTGTCCCATCTAAAAGATAAAAACATTTCAGTAGTGATTGGCAGGAGATTGAGCCCTGCAAGGATGCAGTACCCACTCCAAAATAGAAAGAGAGGGCCAAAAATGAAAGTTCCACTAAAGTGTTGGACTTGTTGCAGCTGGGGGTCACTCTTGGTGATTTTTTTCATATGGGATAATGAAAATTTAAAATACTGGTGAACTTGTTGCCCGGAGAAATTGCGTCAGGCTCAGCCGTGATAGTGACGGTTGATACTTGTGCACAGCCGGTAAGTATTGTGAAAAGAAAAGAATATAGTGGCAAAAGAAAAAAATATCGTATTGCTCATAATACCCCCTCAAAATAATCAGCTGGATCCATTCTCGTATTTTATCAAAATCTCCTCGGCAGTCAAGGGCTTGTTGTAAATCTGAAGATCGTCCAGCCTTCCTTTAAAACTGTCTGATGTGCCGCCAAAGACGGCGCCATTGTGCTGACCGATGTTCAGAACCGCGGCAGAGTCAATGGCGCCGGATAGCGGGTGTGAATCCTTGAGTTGTGCGTCCACATAAAGTTTCATAGTGGTGCCGTCGTAGGTCAGGTAGACATGATGCCATTGATTGTCGTGAAAATCATAACCCATGGCAGCGGTTCTTTCCACCCGGTTGCCGTTGACATGAACCCAGTAGCGCAACCCCTTGCCGGAATCCAGGACAATGGCGGTCGAATCACTGCGATCCCGGCCAATTTCCATAATCCGGGCAGTATGATCCATGCTGTCCGCCTTGATCCAGCCGCCCATGGAAATCTGCTCTCGTGGCATGTCGTTCAGAGGTTCCCTGCTGAAACCGTTGTTAATACCATTAAGTTCAGCAACAGTCAGATCTTCATCGTAACGCTGATCAAGGACACCCGCTGTTTCATTATAGTTGGTGAGGTCGTTGTCGTGCCAGCAAAAATCATCGAGGAAATTGGGTGTGAAATTGTGGTTGGCAATGCAGTCGGTATATTGAATATCCATATATTGATTAAGTTCTTCGTCACCACCATATTTAAATGTAGCCTTCCATAAATTGTCTTCCAGTACAAGAACGGCTGCAACTGTTAAAATAGTACCATCAATATCATTGTATCTATTTTCTGTAATAATAAGTAAGCCGTCTTTGTATGGCTTTTTGTCTAAGATATATTCTTCATCGTTTTCATCAGTTAAATCGAAACTACTTGCTGGATCAATACCGGCATCTGCATAAAGCTGTTTTTCAAAGGCTACAGCCTCTTCAGTAAATGTTTCATGGAACCATTCAAGATCATGTTGCAGCAAAGCTGAAGTTGAAGCAGCCATAGTATTCTCTGGAGTTGTATAATGAGCTTGAGACTTATCAATTCTCTGAATTTTAATTGGATATAATTGCACCAACACCTGAGCGCGGCTAGTACCGCCGCCCGGGCCAACCGCTGTAATTGTGTAGGTTGTTGTTTCAACAGGAACAACATCGACTGCACCACTAACTGCCACGGCACCTATGTCCGGTTCAATGGTACAGGAAACGGCATGTTCCGAATCCCAGGTAAGGGTGGACGTGTTGCCCGGAGCAATGGTATCAGGCTCAGCCGTGATAGTGACGGTTGGCTCCGGCAGGGTAACTTTAACCTCAGCCTGTGCAGTGACAGTACCACCTGCCCCCCTGGCTGTCAGGATATACATGGTTGTTTCATCGGGGGAGACACTGATGGTGCCGGATGGATCTACTGCGCCGATTTCAGGTTCGAGTACAACCGAATCCGCATGGGATGTTGACCATGTCAGGCTACTGGATTCGCCTTGTAGTATACTTTCTGGTTCTACAGATAAATGTGCCTCCGGCAGATCAGGTACTCCTTTATCCGTGATTTCAAGCGAAATGGATGCACCGGGTTTACCACGGAGAAAAACTAAAACCCTGTTTTTTGAACGAAGTTTGATTTTTCTGGTCAGTGTTTCGTGGCTTCCCCGGAGAAATTTTTTCAGCGGAATCACTCGAGAGTTATAAATTATAAAACCGCCCCTGACTTTCTTGTCTGGTGTATTTTTGGTAACAATCAGTTCTCCTTTTCCAACTGCATCCACAGTAAAGGCATGATAGGAGAAGTGATAACGCCATTTGTTTACAGTCAAATCATTGGCCCCGAAGACTGTTGCACTGTAAGCTGAAGCTATAAAACCAAGACTGAAGGTGAGAAAGAAAAACATGAAAGACAGCTGCTTTTGGTACATAATGTTATTTCAACTCCTTATTTATTCAGGATGAGTTATGGGTCGTTAAAAAGTTCATTGCAAAGCAGGCAGATCGATAGTCACCGTAGGTGTCGTGCCGCTTCCAATAACCTGATGATTAATTCCAAATGGTTGTATTATAAATTTGTACACTCTGATTTTCACAGTACCCTTAACAACCACACCGCCCCACTGCCCATTAGCCGTTATCTGAGAAGAGTCTACACTCAAACTTTCTTTAACATCGGTTTTACCTTTCACTTCCCCCTGAACAAGAAAATATGGTGCCTTTACCTTGGCCTTACTTCCTATCCCCAATTCCACCGAAACATTACCTCCACCACTCCACATATCAGTTTTGTTGCATGCTTCAGACTCACCTATAATCAAGACACTGCCTTTCCCGGTTAAATCTGCCTGGAAGGCGTTAAAGGTGAAATATTTCCTGACTGCTTTGGGTAACGGAACACCATAAAGCGTAAAGTCTTTCAATGCTGCTTCAGCTTTTATTGACGTCTCACCACTTATCGCATCTTCTGGTCCAGCATCACAACATTCTTTATTTTTTTTGTATGAATTCCGTAGTTTAAACTCCAGCTTGTCAGCCAATCCCAACTTTTCCAGAGGCACTTTAAGGAGATTGGGTATTTCAATCTCTATTTTCGAACCAATTTCCACATCTTTGTTTACAACCACTACGTTAGTATATTTTTCATTGGTACTCGGTCGACACAAAAGGGAAGCCGTGACCTGTCTAGTTTCCTGTTGAGCGGTAGGAGTACTGGTGGAAATTGGTGATGGGGATAGTCTCGCTTCATCGTGAAATCCTGGAGGAGTAGTACTAATCGTAAAGTCAGCCAATTGTAAGGAAGTGCCAGAATTAAAACAACTCTTTTTTGAAGCAAAATCATCGTTCAAAGAAAAAGAAGTAATAGAGGTACTGGCGTCACAAGTGGTGCCATCCGGGGATGTATATTTAACCGTTATGGTATCAGTTCCCGGTGTTGTACTGTCGTACGTGGCAACCTTGCCTGATCCGCTAATTCCGTTGCCGGCCTCCCATGAAAAATCGCCTCCAGTGGGTATTCCTTCTGCATGAAACTCCAATGATCTGCATATTGGTCGTGACGCCACAGCTATATCTAAAGTTACCTCACATTCACCTTCAACTTCAATTGTATGATCTTTCGTGCATGGTTCTCCACCATCCGGTGGTACATACGAAACTTTTATTTCAACAGATCCGGCTTTATCACCAATAAATTCTGCAGATGAGTCGTCGGGTGTCAGGCTACCACTACCTGATACTATTGTCCAGGTATAGGCTCCCCCTGTTGGTTCAGCCTCAGCGGCCAGAGCTACCTTTTGACCTACTTTAGCCGTTGCAGGCCCGTTAAGGCGTGTAACATTACAAGCGCACACCCATATCCATTTTACATCTTTACACTTTTTTCCTTTCGGACTTCTATAATAGGCAATAACCTGAATGTATTCGGAATAGTTTGGTTTATGACCAATTAACGTTGCTGTCGCTCCATCAGGAGTGAGATTTTTTGTTCGCGACCAGGAATAAGAACCACCTGTTGGAGTTCCATCTGCTGTCAAAATGACTTCCTGATCAATTTTAATAGTTTTAGGTGCATCCAGAGTAACATCACACTCCCACGCTGGTGAAGTTACGGGAATAAAGAGGATGGCAATCAGGAAAAATAAAGAATATAATAAGCTTTTCATATGGCATCCATCTTCTGTAGTGCCCTGTCTGCCTTTTTTTCGCCACTGTTTTTTCTTTATTTGTCTATACGATTCAGCAGCATCTTGAAACTGCCCTTCCTGTTCATAAAGTCGGCCAAGTTGATAGGTGGCATAATCGCTATCTGTATCGTGGGGGAAATCACTGACAAAGCGCTGGAGAACTCTCTTTGCTTTTTCTTCTTCACGCGTGGTTTCGTAGAGTTTTGCCAGCCAGAGAATAGTGCGGGAGAGATAATGATCCGCTCTCTCTTTTTCTTTGGCAGTTGTTAACAAATTGTATATCTGTCCATGGGTATCAAGAACATCTTCTCCACTATCACGGGCAATATCAAATCTTCCCACCTCGAACCCATATTTGGTTAATTGCCAGTTTGCCCGCATGGCAGGGAGGGTGTTTTTATTGTTGGCGATTACACCTTGTACAAAGGTGTAGCCAAGGATAAAGGTCGAATCAGCCAATTTTTCAAATCCCTTATAGGACAATTCCCGTGCCATATTCAGTTGCGTTTCATAGTCTGCTGTCTGGTTTATAATATCGGCAAAACTATCAATCTGCAGTTGCTGCTGTTCGAGGTCACCATCACGGGACCAGTAAGCATCAAGAATGTTGGAATACGCCTTCAAACAAAAAAATGTCTGTTCAGGATATCGATCGATGTACGTTGAATAGTGGTCAATCGCAGCGGTCCAATCTTTTTCACTTAACGCATTTCGACCAAGTAGAAACAGGCTTTTTCTGGACCATACGCTATTCGTGTATTCCTGACTGATCCTTTCTAGAATCGCTTTTCCTTGATTCTTTTTTCCGTATTTCAGAAAAGCAACACCCAGCTTATAGAGGGCACTGGGGGAAAGGTTATTTTTCAAGGTCAATGTGCATTGACTGGCAATACAGTCAAGACCTTCTTTGTCGTTTTCCTCATACTTACATTTCATCAAACAGATATTAGCCTTCAGAATTGAAGCAGCATCAGTAGCCGTACCTCCTGTCTGATTGGAAATTTCTCCTAAAAGCTGTTTGCCTATTTCTCTGGTCTGAGCCTCTTTAAGAAGTAGAGTTGCCAGTCTGTATGAATCATTGTTATCAAATTCCAACCTTGGACACTGCAACAGATTATTGCAAAGAATACGTTGCTGATCTATTTGTCCATGTTTAACATAAACCTTCATGAGCATACTGGCTGCACGCAGAAAGACCTTGTTGTTGCCTGATCTATACTCTTCAATTTGATTTGTTATTATATTTTCCAATAAGGCAGTACAATCATCCAAGCAGTTATTTTCCTGTAGAATTACTGCAAGATTATAACTATTCTTTGAGCCAAATCCTTCCGGGTCATAAATGGATTTGAGGTTTGTTAACCAGGTTCTTACTTCTTTCGTCCTTCCATTTTCATGGAGCACACGCAAAAGGTTTTTGTATGCAATAAGCAAATTTCGCAATAAATACTGGCTGCTGTTTGTTGGCGTACCGGGTGCCCCCTGCAGTGCAGCTTTTGACGATTTCAGGTTCTGTGAAAAGGGATGGGAATTAATATAATCCTGATAATTCTGGATGGCCTCTTGTGCATGACCACTGTTTCTGGCATCATGGCCCTGTTTTAACAGGTAATACTGATCATACGCCATACTCTTCCCAACCGCGAAGATGGCAAGACACAACGACAATAAAACTGAAATGATGGCATTTTTCATTTGCGAGTTGTATTTCCCTTATAAGTTTTTGGTGAGGATATTTACAATAAATGCGGTCAGATCGATTGTCGTGTTGTAAGACGGCATAGAATCTGCGAATGCTGTCCTGGCATCCAGATTTGCCTCATCGGTTATCACCCGTATCAGGTGGACGGGAGTTCTGTTGACGTAGCAAGTCTGAACAATAGCGGCACCACCCATATCAACTGCTGTGGCGTTAAATTTCTTATGAAGCCAGTCACGCTTTTTGGATGAAGCTATAAATTGATCTCCTGAGACAAGAACACCCCTCACTACTGTATTAACATCTTTTGATTTTTCTGTTTTATCCTGTCCAGTAACCTGCTGTAATGAAATCTTTGGAAACCGATTGTAATCTGTGGACAGGGATTGAATATATGCTGGCGTTTTACTCCATATAAATCCGTATGGTTTCCATGTGCCAAAATCATGTTGATATACCTCTGTTGCCAAAATGACATCTCCCTTTCTTAAATTCTGTCTGATGGCACCGGCCGGAGATATGGAAAGCACATTTGCAGGTGCATACGTTGAAATAAGGAGTTGCGTGGTAATGGCATTATTTACTTTGCCCATGGGAGAACGTACCAGGATAATTTCTGTCTCTCCCAATTTTCCTGTGTAGAATTCACGCCCTCCTATGGTTGAATAACCGGTAATTTCGGTCTTCTTTTTGAGCTGTTCCAGAGTACTGTCCAATGCTGTAACAATACCTGTTTTGGCCTGCCCATCTTTACCAGTAAGCAGAAAAAGTACGGAAACAAGCAGCAGTGGTACAAACCGTCGAAACAAAAAACACTTCATGCAATAACAGGCCAGGGAATTCTGTAAAAGTCAGAGAGCAAAGTATTTCCCGCCTTTTCATTAATCATCCTGACAAAATGAATCTTTGCCAGCAGGGATTGATAAAAATCCACAACTGAATAAGGGCTGTAACTTCTCAGACCCTTTTCTCTCATGGCCCATATCCCGGCCTGTTTATACAAGTTCCCATGTTTACTGTTATGCAATACGGCTCTTAATTTTTTTATTTCCCGCCGTGTAACATTTGGTTTCTCATTCACAACCACCCCTGTCACAGATTGACGATTGCCACTTCGGAGTATACGTAGCTTCCCTTCGTTTACCCCAAACCCTTCATCCCGAATTATCTCCTTAAAAAAGGGAATCATTTTAAGGATATTATCGGTATCACAGGAGATGGTGATATCGTCTGCGTAACGGGAGTAGGTGAAATCAGTTTTTACCCCCAGATTAACAAAACGCTTATCAAGTCTTCTGCTGATAATATTTGCTATAGCCGGGCTGGTGGGTGCTCCGGTTGGTAGCCTTTTTTGAACCGTTGACAGATTAGTCAACAATTGTGCCACCCGACGGGGATAGCCCAACTGAAGATACATACCAAACACACGATTGGAATCAATGGCGGGGAAAAAGTCTTTAATATCCAGTTTAACGATTACTTTCTTATTCACATGATGCATGGCATTAGTGAGGATGGAACGTTTTTTTCGAAAGCCTTCCGCGTATTTGTTTAATGGTACACGGTGAAGGATTGTATTGAGAATTTTCCGTTGAACTGTTTTTAACTGTTTATGTGGTGCCTGAATTTTCCGATCTGCTCCACTTGATTTTTTGATGGTGAAGACATGATAATTACGGCTGCCCCTTGTTAAGGCGTGAAGATGCGGAAGGGGCGTCTGTAGCAAATGTGCTAAATGGTCAGAGCTGAATATGCAGCAAAAACGACGATCTCTCACCTCCTGATAGTAGGCGATAAGGAAATTTTTTGTACGCTTGTCGAGATCTTTATTTTTCTTAAGGAATGTCTGTAGGTCTGTATCTTTTTCAGATACAGGGCGGGCAGAATTGTAAAAATCCACTTCTCGATTATGTGCCAACCGCAGGCTGGCATAGGATTCTATAAGATCCAGAACTTCGGGGTCGATATCAGCTCGCTGATTGACCTCCACAAGATTTTTGAGAAAAATGGAATGTTCAGTGCATCCGGTCATTGTTTTTAGGGTCGTTTCGTTTTTTGTAACGCAAAGAAAATGATACCGGGGCATTTTATACTGTTATCGCGCCGGATGGCCAGCCATCCGGCGTGCAAAGCAAGATTCGGCATGTATGGTGTAGCACCATACTGATATCTAAAAAATCCGCCCCGGTATCAAAATTGAAGATCAGCCATACGTAATACGGGTTTACTACTGTTCGCCAACCCATGAGCAGGAAATGGCACCTGACAACACATTGGGTTTTTGAATTTTTCGGTATTTTGTAACGTGCCACTGCAGGCACATTTTTGATCTGATGGAAAGGACGAGGTATATGTGTTAATTCCACAATGCGGGCAAAAACGTTTGTGTAATAGATTCTGCAAAAATGCAGAACCAGATCGTTGTTCCTGTAAACCACAATTACTACAAGTAACATTATCAGAATAAAAAGATCGGAGATCGGGAATAACAAAAACCCCGGCCACACTGACAGCGCTGCCAACACTAATGGTTTTTTGTATGAATCTACGTCTTGTAAGTCGTGATTGCATCTACGATAATCCTTTTAACCTTTACAGAAATTAACCGACAGACGCACTCTACCCCCCCCAATTCCAGGAAAGTCAAGAAAAATAGTTACCACATAAAAAAAACTTCACTTTCTTTTTGAAAAATGCATTGTTAAAACTCTACAGTCAGGAGAATCGTAAGGGTCTGCACCAAAAAATGATTGCTCACCGCATTTTTATCTTTCTTTAAGCTTCTGTTAAATGTCCAGGTTGCTTTCCGTTAACCAATTGTGTACAAATAATAGAGTTAGAGAACTACTCTTATCTTCCGGTATTTTTACCAGCCGAACCATAAATGAGGTGCTTGACATGAACCAAATTGCTTTTGATGTCTCTCCTAAGCCCAGCGACCATTGAACCGTCCTAAGAGCTTGTACGAGAATGGTCTTTCGGACAAGCTCCTAGAATTAAAACGCAGAAGGTTCATGGTAAAACAACGTAACTGTCTTCCCCCCTTCAGCTCACCCACCCATGCAATCAAACACTCTTTACATCGCCTCCCTTGAACCCGAGGCCGGCAAACTGGTCGTAACCATGGGTTTTATGGAGTTTCTTACCCGCTCCACTGGAAATGTTGCTTTTTTCCGGCCAGTTATTGATACGGAAAAAGCCGTTGATCCTGACATTGACCTCATCAGGAGTCGATATTGTCCTGCAATGGCCTATGATGAATGCTATGGCTTTGAGGCAACCGAAGTGAAAACTTTTGTGGCTGAGGGGCGTTTTAAATTTTTCCTCGAAGAACTCCTCAAAAAACTCACCGGCCTTAAAGAAAAATACGATTTCGTTCTCTGCCAGGGGCTTAACTCCACCTCATTTCTCTCTGCCTTTGATATGGATATCAATATGGAGATAGCCAAAAATCTCGGCTGTCCCTTTATTGGTGTCATCAATGGTATGGATCAGACCCCGCGCGACATAGCAAAAGAGATCAAGATCACAGAAGATGCCATCATAGAATCCGGTTGTGCACATTCTGCCACTTTTGTGAATCGCATGGCCGAAGATACGCTGGGAGTACTTGAGGTGGAGCTTGATGATCCTGAGGATTCATCTGGAGTACCTGTTTTTCTGCTACCTGAAAATGAAGAACTGGACAAACCGTCCCTTGGCGATATCAGCGATGCACTCGGCTGTGAAAATATACTCGGCCACAATGAGGGCATGGATCGCATCGTCAAACAGTTCAAGATTGCCGCCATGACCATGGAACATTTTCTCTCCCATGTTGAAGATGGTGATCTAATCATTGTACCGGGTGACCGGGATGATATAATTCTGGCATCTTTTTCCACACTGCTCTCAGCAAATTATCCAAACGTTGCGGGAATACTGCTCTCTGGAGGCTTTTATCCAGGTAAAAACACCATGCATCTTCTCGCAGGACGTGAGCAAACCATTCCCCTGCTCAGTGTCAAAGACGACACATACACAACCACCAGTGCTGTTGCTGCAGTTCCTGCCCTCATCAATCCGGGCGATGAACGTAAAATTGCACTGGCACTTGGTCTCTTTGAAAAGCATGTTGATGAAAATCATATCAGGAATATCACAGAACTCACCAGCACACCTGATACCGTCACGCCTGTAATGTTTGAGTATGGTCTCTTTGAGCGGGCCCGATCAGTGAAAAAGCATATTGTTCTTCCAGAATCCAGTGACGAACGAATCCTGCGGGCAACGGAAATCCTGCTCAGACGAAATGTGGTGGATATCACCCTGCTTGGAAATTCCGAAGAAATCACAACTCATGCCATGTCACTTGGTCTTGATATCAGCAATGCCACAATTATTGACCCGGCCAATTCTGAACTCACCGAAAAATTTTCCCAGAGTTTTTACGAATTACGAAAACATAAGAATATGACACTGGATGGTGCACGTGATGCCATGAGCACCCCATCATCATATTTTGGGACAATGATGGTCTATGAAGGAAATGCGGACGGCATGGTATCGGGTGCAATTCATACAACAGCCAATACAATTCGCCCTGCCCTGCAAATTATCAAAACAAGCCCCGGAATATCCGTGGTCTCTTCAGTTTTTCTCATGTGCCTGGACACACGGGTTCTTGTGTATGGTGACTGTGCTGTAAACCCTGATCCCAACGCCGCACAGCTCGCTGAAATTGGGATATCTTCAGCTGATACTGCTGCAACATTTGGTATCGAACCACGTGTGGCCATGCTCTCCTATTCAACTGGAGTCTCCGGAAAAGGGGCTGATGTTGAAAAAGTACGGGAGGCAACAGCAATAGCACGAGAAAAACGGCCGGACCTGCTCATTGAAGGCCCCATTCAGTACGATGCTGCAATTGACCCAACCGTTGCCAAAACAAAAATGCCTGACAGCCTGGTTGCTGGCCATGCCACAGTCTTTATCTTTCCAGATCTCAATACAGGTAACAACACATACAAAGCCGTACAGCGCTCCTCCGGTGCTGTGGCCATCGGACCTGTTTTACAGGGCCTGAAGAAGCCGGTAAATGATCTCAGCCGAGGATGTCTCGTAACGGATATTATTAATACCGTTGCCATCACTGCCATCCAGGCACAATCCGACAAATCCTGAGTATACTATATTTGACTCGCACCCAGGGAGACCACGCATGACTGACCAAGACAATACTCCATGTGATTTTGCCATCTTTGGCGTTCTTGGGGATCTTTCCAGACGCAAACTACTGCCCTCACTCTATGAACTCGATAAAGCCGGCCACATTCACGAAGATACACGAATCCTGGGTGTGGCACGCCATGACATAAGCCATGAAGAATTTGTTGCGCAGATGGATGATGCACTCTGTACATTCTGTAAGGACGCCATAATTCCTGAAGTCAAAGATCGTCTGCTTGCACGACTTCATTATGTCTTAATCAACATAGACAACCCCGAGGACTACACAAGACTTGCTGAAATCTCAACTGATGAGAACCAGGTACTTGTGAACTATTTTTCTGTTGCCCCTTTCCTGTTTGATGATATCTGCAAAGGACTGCAACATGTTGGGCTTACCGGTGAACGGGTTCGGGTAGTACTTGAAAAACCCATTGGCAGGGATCTTGCTTCTTCCCAGGAAATAAACGATGTGGTTTCAAGGGTTTTCGCAGAAGAACAGATCTACCGGATTGATCACTATCTTGGAAAAGAAACCGTTATGAACCTGCTGGCCCTGCGTTTTGCCAACTCCATATTCACCACAAACTGGGATCACAATACCATTGACCATGTGCAGATCACTGTTGCAGAAGAGGTTGGCATCGAAGGACGCTGGGGATATTTTGATAAATCCGGACAGTTGCGGGATATGGTACAAAATCATCTTATGCAGATCCTCACGCTGGTCGCCATGGAGCCCCCTGTGAACATGGATGGAGATTCAATACGAAACGAAAAATTAAAAGTATTAAAAGCACTGCGCCCAATCACCAGTGAGAATGCCAGTGAAAAAACAGTACGGGGCCAATATTCAGCAGGATTCATAAAAGGGAATCCGGTTCCAGGATATAATGAAGAAGAGGGTGGCGACTCAAAATCAACCACAGAGAGTTTCGTTGCGCTCCGGGTAGACATTGATAATTGGCGTTGGGCAGGAGTCCCCTTTTACCTTCGAACTGGCAAACGGATGACCACCAAACGGTCTGAAGTTGTAATCTATTTCAAACAGCTGCCCCATAATATTTTTAAAGACAGCTACAGAGATCTTCCCCAGAACAAGCTGGTTATACGCTTGCAGCCAGATGAAGGTGTGGAGATCGAGATGCTCAACAAAGTACCGGGAATCGGTAAAGGTATCAAACTGCAAAAAACCATGCTTGATCTCTCCTTCTCAGATGCCTTTCGAACCGGCCATGTTGCCAACGCATATGAACGGCTCATCCTGGAAACCATGCTTGGCAATCAGTCACTGTTTATCCGCCGTGATGAAGTTGAACGCTCATGGGCATGGATTGATTCCATTCAGGATGCATGGAAGAGTTGCAACGAGCCACCTCGTTCCTATCCCGCAGGATCTGGCGGACCTGTTGCTTCTGTGGCGCTGTTGGCTCGGGATGGTCGCGAGTGGGAGGAATAACCGCATTGCGCGACCATCAACCGTCCCCCATCCAATGTTCAACCAGAAGCTACCCACATCTTTCCGTATTTTACAAAGCCATCCAGGGTGTATGGCTCAATCACGTAACGAGAACAGCAGGTAATCAAAATAAAGCCTTTGTATGTTTTGGGAGAAAATCAAGGTAGGACTGCCGGCATGATATAAAACCAGCCATATTCAAACCATGGTAATTTTGAGCTTTGACAGCCAGGCAGCCAATGGTATATATGGCTCTTATTTTACTATTTAGTAGCCAACCACAACGACTTGTACAACCATGCAAAAGAAACAAGACAACAGAGATTCTTTATTTGATGTGGACCGGATCAGTGAAGATTTTGTCTTTAACGAACGAGTCGCCCAGGTCTTTGATGACATGCTTGACCGCTCTATCCCCTTTTACCGGGAAGTCATTCACTCCATTGCCCGCATTTTAGGTGCTGCACTGAAAGATAACAGCAGGATAGTCGATCTCGGTTGTGCAACTGGAGCGACTCTTCTGCAACTGAGCACTCTTCTGGAAGAAAAACAATTTCATTTCACTGGAATTGACAACTCGCCTGCCATGCTGGACAAAGCACGACTTAAATCTGAGCTCTTTTCTAAACAGGATTCCTTACATTTCCTACAGGGAGATATCATGGAGGTGGAGCAACCTGACACTTCCGCTTTTATCCTCAATTACACCCTGCAGTTCATCCGGCCTTTAAATCGAGAGCCTTTTTTAAAAAAACTCTATTCAAACCTTGTTCCCGGCGGTATATGCATCCTCAGTGAGAAGATTATTTCCCATCATCCCGGACTGAACAGAAGTTTTATAGATATGTATCATAACTTTAAAAAAGAACGGGGCTACTCCGAACTTGAAATTGCTAAAAAACGGGAAGCGCTGGAAAACGTTCTGATCCCCTGCTCTCTGGAAGAAAACAGATCCATGCTGCAATCTGCCGGTTTTGTAGAGGTTGAACCTTTTTTTCAATGGTTTAATTTTGTTTCTTTCCTTGCCGTTAAACCGCTATCCTAACCATAAATCCATATGAGTTACATCGATCAGCTGCCCGATTCCATAAAACGTGATAAAATCATCACTATCCATAAAGAGAAACAGAAGTGGGTAAGCCAGAATAAAAAAGGATTCCTTCGTTATCGTGTCCCTTGCGAGGCCCTGGCCGAATTTCCTGCTGTGAGTATTGATTGCAGTGGTGATATGGTCAAGATAGGCGATGCAGAAGAAGTTTCTGATACTGAAAAGCAAACAATTCATTCAGCACTGCAAAGTTTTATTCCCTGGCGCAAAGGACCATTTTCTGTTTTTGGGATTGATATTGACACCGAATGGCAAAGCCAGCGAAAATGGAACCGCTTACTTCCAAAACTCCCTGATTTGACGAACAAAATCATAGCAGACATCGGATGCAGTAACGGCTATTACATGTTTCGTATGATACCCCATCAACCAAAACTTGTTGTTGGTTTTGAGCCTTCAGTTCAACATTACTATTGCTTCAAAGGCCTCAACGCCATGGCTCGGCAGGAAAGCCTTCATATAGATCTTTTGGGCGTGGAACACCTACCACTCTTTCCGGAATGTTTTGATGTACTCTTTCTGATGGGCATCATTTATCATCGTAGTTCCCCGGTGGATGCCTTGCGGGATGTACTCTTGTCTTTAAACAGTGGTGGAACACTTATCCTTGAATCTCAGGCTATTCCAGGAAGCTGTGAGACAGCGCTCTTCCCTGAAAAAACCTACGCCAAAGTTCCGGGAACCTACTTTGTGCCAACCGGGAACTGCTTAAAAAACTGGCTTCTTCGTGCAGGCTTTGTTGATATTGAACTTTTCTGCCAACATCCCATGTCCAGTGTGGAGCAACGCCGTACGGACTGGATGCAGTTTGAATCTTACTCTGACTTTCTGGATCCTGTGGACTCCAGCAAAACCATCGAGGGCTACCCGTCACCAGATCGGGTATTTTTTATTGCACGGAAAAAATAAACATCCGCAGGCGGCTTTTCTTGCCTTTGGTCACAAGTGTGGTAAAGTTGTGCTGAAATAATGTTACCGGGATTATTAATTTGTAAGGAGCATACGATGGATCAAAAGAAATGTACACTATACAGTGGCGGCCTCAAAGGTGCTGAAGCAACCTTTGGTGAAGCAGCAGAGCAACACGGAATCAAAGAAATTATTTATACATTTGAAGGCCACAAACTGAACCGCAATAAAAATTCTGTGATCCTGACCAAAGAAGAGCTGGAACGTGGCGACATATCCATGGAACTGGCGTCTCGTATGCTCAACAGAACATACTACGAGACAGAAAAAATCAGAAAAGTTCTACAAACTATCTTTCACATGGTTAACAATGGTCACCAGGTCTTTGTCATCGGAACAATCATGGATGACAACTCAGTTAAAGGCGGAACCGGATGGGCAGTTGAACTGGCTAAACTCTTCAATCGCCCTCTCCATGTTTTTGATCAACCTAAAAAACAGTGGTTCACCTGGACAGACAGTGAATGGAAAGAAGACAGCCCTCTTATCGAGTATGATACTTTTGTTGGCTCCGGGACGCGTTACTTAAATGATGCCGGCCGGGATGCCATTCAAAAGCTGTTTGACGATTCCTGTGTTGCAACAAAGGAAAAAACAGCATGAGCGCCGCCGATTGTCTCTTTTGTAAAATCGCAGCAGGTGAAATCCCTGCCGAAAAACTATATGAAGATGATGATGTGCTGGCATTTCGAGACATTGCACCACAAGCGCCTGTCCATTTCCTGGTTATCCCTAAGAAACATATTCAGGATCCGGCAGGAGTTGGTACTGGGGATGAAGCGCTCATTGGTAAAATGATGCGAGTAGGATCAAAAGTAGCTAAAGACAACGGGGTTTCAGACTTTCGTCTGGTGTTCAACAATGGGGCTGGAGCCGGCCAGACCGTCTTTCACATCCATATGCATGTGCTGGGCGGCAGAGCGTTAAGCTGGCCTCCTGGTTAATCACTGGCTTTTCTTTTCTTCCAGTTCATCCCAACGTTCATACAATTTTCCTACGTCTTGCTTTGCCTTCTCCAAATCGGCCCACACTGATTCCAGTAATTGCGGGTTGGTTGCTGTCTCGGGAGCATCCATCACTCTTTGCAAACGTTCCTGCTCCTCTTCCCCTTCCATGATTTTTTCTTCAATCTGATCATATTCACGTTGATCCATATAGGAAAGCTTACCCGACTTCTTCGCCTTTATCTTCTTTGGATCTGCCTTCTCCTGTACCGTTTTGAGGGCACCTGAAGCTTCTTTTTTACGCCTTTTTAAGTCACCAAGCCACTGTTCATAATCAGCATAATAGGCGACTCCACCATCTCCATCAAACCCAATTACTTGGTCACAAACAGAATCCAGCAGAAAACGATCATGACTAACCAAAACCAGTGCACCTGGAAAATCCAGCAAACTCTCTTCAAGCACATCAAGTGAAGGAATATCCAGATCGTTGGTAGGTTCATCCAGCAACAGGATATCAGCTGGCTGACGCATCAGTTCCGCAATGAGAATACGCGCCTGTTCCCCACCTGATAATTGCCCGACAGGGGTTTCCAACTGATCTGGTCGAAAAAGAAAACGCTGCGCCCAGGACACCACATGCAGGGAAGACTCCCTGAACACAATGGAATCTCCATCCGGGGCCAATGCCCGGCGCAGGGTTATTTCAGGATCAATGGATTCTCGTTTCTGATCAAAGCTCACAATTCTCACATCGGGAGCAATTTGTATTGTTCCAGAGTCTGGTTCTAAAGCTGCATCCCTGCCACTGGATGCAATGATTTGCATGATTGTTGATTTTCCGCAACCATTCCTGCCCAGTAGTCCAAGACGAGTACCCGGCGAAAGAACCAGATCAAGACCGGTAAAAAGAGTTCTCCCTTCATAGCTTTTACTGAGTCCTTTGGCCTCAAGTAATTTTTTTGTTTTCCGGCCAGTGGAATCAAAATCTATCCGCACCTGTTTCACTGAACGATTTCTACTTTTCACTTCGCTCAGTTGTCCCTTTAATTTGTGCGCCTCATTGATGCGATAACGAGCTTTTGTTGCCCGTGCCTTTGGACCTCGACTGAGCCATTCTGTTTCACGACGCATCTTGTTGGCAAGCCGCTCTTCCAGATTCTGCTGCTGCTCCAGAAATTCGACTCTGGTTCTTAGAAAATCGGAGTAATTACCATTTACCTGCAGAGAGCCGTCAGGGTAAACTGAAGATAGTTCCGCCACTCGATTTGCAATATTCTCAAGGAAACGCCGGTCATGACTAACCAGCAGAAAAGCGTCAGGACTCTTGGGTAGAGCACCGGAGAGCATCTTCTCAAGCCAGATAACTCCTTCAATATCAAGGTGGTTTGTAGGTTCATCCATGACCAGGACATCCGGCTGCACCACAAAACTGCGGCAAATGGCAAGGCGCTTACGCCAACCACCTGAAAGCAACTCCACTGCAATGGATGTATCGGGAAACTCAGCCCTGGAGAGTAATGCCTGAACCCTGTTGTAGCGTTCAGTCTCATCGAGATCCAGGGTATTAAGAGCTGCCTCAAGATTTTCTGAAACGGTTGCACTTTCTAAAAAATGATCCGCCTGGGCAAGATACGCAGTTTTTACATGCTTACGACTCAACACCTGTCCGTCATCGGCATCCACACGACCGCAGAGTATTTTTAAGAGGGTTGACTTCCCGGAGCCATTGGGTCCAATAAGCCCAATACGGTCACCTTTATTAATCACAAGATCAATATTCTGAAACAGACTCTGGGCGCCAAAAGATTTTCCAATGGCCTGACAAGTAAGAAGATGAGACATAAAAAATACTCAGATAATAAGAACTTTGGAAACAGACATAATTGATGGCGTCGTAAAAACTCTTCATCTGCTTCGTTGCTACATTTCTGTTTACTTTCAACGCACCTTAGCACACCGAAATTAAACAAAAAATGTGCGCTTCGCATATGAAGCTTTTTACTTAGCCATCGAGATTTTAACCTTTTTACGAGTTTATCATAATTAATAGGTTAAGCGCCTATTTTACGTTGAATTTTTAACATTTTTCGAGTACAACAAGTCGAATTTGGGAACAAAGCCGTAAAAGACTACTTCAAAGGCCTTTTTCCTCCAACCACCTTGCATATACATTAAAACCACCCAAATCGCAATGAGTGACCGACTACACATTCTAATCGCTAGAGATGAAGGCAAAACACGAAACCTCCTTCTTTCCAAACGCAAACTAAAAATATACATTTCGATAATTGGCATAGCTTTTATCGGTCTGAGTATTCTCGGCTACAATGCGTCCAGCTTCTTTCTGTCCAACAAACGATTAAACAATCAGGTGGCTGAGCTTAACCGACAACTCCAGGAAACAAGCATTGCTAAAGATACGCTTGCTCTGCAGGTTCAGGAGTTTCAGGGACAAAACAGCCAGGCACAAAATTTTCAACAGGAAAAAACCGAACTTCTCAACAACACAATTACTGAGTTGGAAGAACGTAGCGAATTAATCAAACGAATTATGTGCAACATTGGAGTTAAAGTTAAAGATATCCCTCAAAACTTCCCAAAAGCCAACAGCAATTCAGGTGGGCCTTTTATAGCCCCCATAGATACCATAGGCAAGGATCTTCTTTTTCGCTCCGATCAATACATAGAAGCAATACGCTTTCTTCCATTGGGGCGGCCTGTACCAGGACATGTTACATCCCGCTTTGGTCACCGTACTGATCCGGTCAATCACAGAAAAGGCTATCATACCGGTGTTGACCTGAAAGGTCGCATTGGCCAGAAGATTGTTGCCACAGCTGATGGCAAGGTCACTAAATCTTTTGTGAATGGCAGCTATGGACAATATATTGAGATACGGCACGGTAACGGCTATACCACTAAATTTGCCCACCTGAGTAAACGTCTTGTTAAACGCGGAGAGCGTGTCAAGCGTGGCCAGACCATTGGCGCTGTTGGTAACACTGGGCGTTCCACTGGTTCCCACCTCCATTATGAAGTCTGCCTTAATCACAAACCAATCAACCCAAGTAAATTTATGCGAGTTGATAAGCTGATCAAAACGCCTGTCGTTCCGCGTCTACACGCAAAAAAGAATAAGAGAACAGAACACTCAATAATCGCTAAAAACCAGATATCCCCCCCTGCTGTTTCGGAGAATTAAGATGGCCATGTTCAACAAAAAAGACAGTTTTGAGCAGGAAAGTGAAAAAGCGGACAAAGAGGCAATTTCCTCGATCATTGACACAAGAATGGTCATGAAGGGTGAATTGGTCTTTGAAGGAAAAGCCAGAATAGACGGTACGGTTGAAGGAAACATCAAAGGGGAACACCTGATCCTGAGTGAAGAAGGCAAAATAATCGGGGATCTTGAAGTGGCAACATTTGTCTGCCATGGTAGCCTTGAGGGAAACATCAAATCCAACTTAGTCACTGCCCGAAAGACCTGTAGAATCCACGGACTTATCGAAACCAACAGCCTAAGCGTTGAACCCGGAGCAGCTCTCAGCGGTGAAGTAAAAGTAGCAACAAAAGATCTCCATCTCGTAAGCAAGCAAGACGACGGTACCAAAAAAAACAGCCAGACCTCAAACGGTTGAGCGAAATACCTGAAGTCATGCAGCCAAGCGACCTGCCAACTCCCGCCAATCGAATAGTCTGCCCTGAATGCGGAAACGATGAAGAATTCTATGAAATTGCAGAGAATGCCGTCATTACTACCCTGTACACACAAAACGAAGACGGCAGCTTCACACCGGAAGAAGATACTTCTCAGATACTAGGTAACATAAAACTTATCTGCGGACAGTGCCAGAAAGACCTCACAGTGTTCCATCAACGATTTTCGGAAATGCTCTTTTGACAAGCCCTATCAGCATAATACGAAAAAACAGCGAACTTCCGGAACGTTACCACGCCCTCGCATCAGGAGATATCATAGCCTGCAGGCTCAGCCTGAAATACAACGAAGAACACCTGCTCCTTGATCTTATGGAGCGCGGCGTACACTTAATACCATCCGCCACCTCGCAACTTGCCAGCCGATCCAAAACCTTTCAAACCCGTTTATTAGCCCCTTACATGATCCCTTATTCCATCGTCATTTACGACATCCATGGGTTGCTCAACACAATTTCCCTCTATGGCCATCACGATGTGGGGAAAGTTGTACTGAAGCACGATCGAAAGAATGCTGGGCTTGGTATTAATCTCTATGGAAACATTGAAGATATATACAACCAGGCAACAAACAACAGCATCTCCTATCCCTTTGTTGTCCAGCCCTTTGTTCCTGACTGTCGCGACATACGGGTTATTATCCTTGGCGACTATATCGAAGCATACGAACGGAGAAATCCCGATAATTTTCGCAACAACCTTCACTGCGGTGGGGCTGCCAGACCATTCCAGCTGAAAACAGATCAGCTCAACCTCTGTGAAAAGATCATGACACGTGCATCATTTCCCTACGGACATCTGGATCTGATGCTCACTGAAGAAAATAAAATCTATCTTGCGGAAATCAATTTGAGGGGTGGTATCCGTGGAGCTGTCATCGATCCTGCCAGCTATCAAAAGAAGGTAAAAGCAGTAGAGGAAAAGTTACTTCAGGAAATACTGTAAATGTACACTATAATATCTATCCATATGAGCTCAGGTTCACCTGGAGAACATATGACTAACACAGGTGAACTGCAAGTAGGTGCCTTAGTAACATAACGTAACAATATGATAGCAATTAATCTTCCTCAGTTTCTCGGAGTCTACGCTACCTGTTTTGTATTGCAGGAATCATGAAGTAAGGCACTAAATAAAAAAAAAGGCGTTGATCCAATCATGGAACAACGCCTTTTTAAACTCGCTATAACGCTAAATCGTCCGAGAATGCCTATTCTCGGACAAGCTCCTAGCCAGTTACAAACTATACACAACCGGTAGGTTTAGGAAGACCAGCCATTTTACAGGCACCTTTACCAGGTCCTGATGGGAACAACTCATAGATTCTTTTAAGAGGAAAACCAGTGGTCTTGGAAAGAATACGCACCATTGGAGCAATGCCATTTTTCTTGTAGTACTCACGAAGGGCGTCAATTACTTTGTGATGCTCATCGGTGAGTTCAGAAATACCTTCAACACCTTTCACATAATCAATCCAATCGTCATTCATATCATCCATACCGTTAAGCAGGAATCCATCTTCATCACAGTTATAGCTGTTACCATTGTGTTCTATTGTGGGCATATTAATCCTCCATAAAAAATATTGTTTTTGGCTTTCACCGTTTCTGTTTCTAACATAATGACAGCCTAATTACTATAGACCTGTTACTTTGTCAAGTGAATGGATAATCATTTCCACCCTGCCGGAACAGCCCATATATATCTATAAAACTGTTGTTATTTTCTAAGCCCCTTGCTACTTAATAAAATGATTACATTTAGTCACCCAAACAATTCTACCCATATATTCATCCTTTTCAGGATCTTTTTAAAAAAGGAAAAACCGGAATCAAATTAAAACATCAACAACTCCCCATGATCTTCTTTTTTTCTTGCATAGCCACCATAGAAAAGGTAAATTTTTCAGATTATGTATGTCTGTATTTTTTTCCTGTGAAACAAGCTCGTGAAAAGGTCAAAAACAAGATGGACTTGGAAGAACCTTCATATTCGAGGCACGGAAATTTCTTATCTTTTCGGCGTACCAGGGTACGTTGAAAAGATAAGAAATTTGCAGTAACAAAGAAGATGAAGAGTTTTTACGAGTCCATCCTGCAGGATTAACCGAAGAATCGTCATTCAAATTAAATTCCGCTCCCACACTGAGAACTACTATGCTGCAAATCTTTCGAGACAAATCCCAATCCATGTTTATCCAGGCCATTGTTGTGGTCATTGCCCTTGTATTTATATTTTGGGGAGTCGGCACCAATATGATGAATACCCGTGAAGCAGCACTTGTTGTCAACGGCGAAGAGATCAGCTTTCAGGAATACCAGCGTATATACGACGATCTTCTTTCCCGTTATCGACAGCAGTTCGGCGGCTCAATCCCTGACGCACTCCTTGACAGTCTCGGATTATCTGCCAGGGTAAAGAACCAACTCATTCAGCAAGCCCTTTTACGCCAGGGGGCTGCTGATATGGGGCTGCTTGTCTCAGCACCTGAAGTCCAACAGGATATTCAGAAAATGGTTCAGTTTCAGGAAAACAACTCTTTCAATCTGCAAAAATACAAATCACTCCTTGCTTCCAACCGGCTCACCCCCCATAAATATGAAGCTGCAAGGCGTATCGAGATGCTTTCTTCAAAGGGAGTTAAGGCCATAGGAAACTTTGCCACAACTGTTACAGATGCCGAAATAAATGATCTATACCAGCAGGCAAAAGAAAAAATCAGTCTTGATTTTGCAAAAATCAGTCCCGCAGATTTTACCGAAGCTGTAACCGTCGAGGAAGAAGCACTGGCGACCTGGTTTGAACTGAATAAGAATAATTACAAAACTGACCCACAAGTTCAGCTCAGGTTTCTTTCTTTTCCATTCACTGGTGACACAATCCCGAAAGATATGGACGCAAGTAATGTTCGCTCTCTTGTTTTTCAAAAAGCAAACGATGCCTATGAAGGAATTATTTCTGCTGGAAGTCTTCAAGAGTATGCAAAACTTCATCCTGATGCAGTCATTCTTGAGACTGATTTTTTTTCTCACAAAACACCTCCAGAAAACCTTGATAAATCATCATCTGTACTGGATAAGGCATTTTCTCTAAAATCGGGTGAACTAAGTTCCCTGATCGAGTCCCCTGACGGATACTCCATTCTGTTTGCACAGGCAGTTCAGGCACCTGAAGTTCCTGTGCTCGATGCTGTCCGCGGACAAGCCATAAAGGATTTCGAGATAGATCAGTCTAAAATCCTTGCTAAAAAGAAAAGTGAAGAGATGCTCGCCTTACTTGAAGAAGATGCAGTATTTACTGATCTGGGAAAAGCAAACAACATTGAAATCAAGCAGGCAAATCTTTCAAGAAATTCCGCTGGCGAAGAGGCCAACGGTTTTCCACCAAGCCTGATGATAAATGTGTTTTCATTGAGCGAGGCCAAACCTCTACCGGAAGAACCAGCCACAGTGGGCGACGACTTTTATCTGTATCAGTTTACAAAAAGAACATTACCCGATCCGGCAAATATGACTAACGAAGAAAAAGAGCAATACAGAATTCAGATCATACGTGCCAAACAGGAACGTATTCTTGTTGCGTGGATACGACATCAGGAACGAAACGCTGACATATTCACCAACAAAAATATCCAATAAATATAAAGTTTTTCACAGGTCTTTCAACTCATTATAAGCACTGAACAGTTATCCTGTTTCCTTATAAAACCAGCCCACACCTCCAAAAGGACAATTCAACTCAGGATATTCTTTTGTTTATCATCCATACATGATATGATAGATTGTTTATTGTAGCTTGCTTATAGCGCAGGTCCATGGTTTATCTCTCTTGAGGGTTAGGCTAAATAAAACTGTTTTACACCAAAAATAAGATGCCAGACCCCATCCACGAATTACTCCAGCAGTACGACAAACTCAGCCCTTTTGAACAGGCACTTCTCCAATTTCAGTCCATTGTCTACGAACCGGCCCACACTACACAGATCGTTAACTGTCTGCGGAAACTCGACATCAAAAGTCCTCGTGGGAATCGTCCCACTGCAGCTAACCTGAATCACTACTTCTCAAAGTTTCAGGAAATGGGCCTTCTCACTGAAGAACGACAATGTGTGCCTGGCCTTGTTGAGAAACTAAGCCGTATTGCAATCGCCGAAAACAATTTCACAACCTACGCAAAAGTTATCCGTAAAGAAGCTCCCGTTTCTTATTATTACGGTAAATGGACAACTCGTTGCTGGCGTGCCATGCGCGAAATGCGTATCGGCATTTACACCCAGGATTTCGATCTTATTGATGATGCCCTCGAATTCCTTTCAGGACAGTGCCGCGATATTCTCTCTCCCCTGCCACCCACTGTACAGGTAACGACTTCACCTTTTGACCCCATATGGTTTGGCAGCCTGGCGCCTTCATTTCAATTCTTCCTCCTCGACAGCATCTTCCGCTATGAACTTGCAAGCCTCAGCAGTTACCCGGAAATACTTATCTACTTAACGGACGGGACAGGCCTGGAAGGTCTCAGCCAGGACGAAAGGCTCCCCTTTCTGCGTATTCTTTTTACCCAATATATCTTCAGAGGAAGTCTGGAAAAGGCCCGACAGCTTCTTGAAGAGAACAGCGAAAGTTTTGTTGGAACAGGAGCCGCAGGAACACTTGCATTTCTTACAGGCCAGGCAAACAGTACCGATGAGCTCTTTGACGCTGATCTCAATTTTTTACGCGAACTGACAGGTAGCGACAAAGTCGCATTTTTTGGTTCCACAGGGCTCTTCCATGCACTGGCAACTCTGCAAAACAATCAGACTGACCAGGATCAAACAGTAGCCCACCAGATCAGTATCACTCAATCACTCTTCAAAGACAGTGTTGAGGAAAAAGCCTATCAGGTATTTGCCACCTTTCTCCAAATAAGAAACAGCACTGCTCTCCCTGGCGAAGAGATGAGTTTTCACAAGGATGATGAGCCTCACAGCCTCACCATCCTTTTCACTGCACTTTCTCAATATTGGCTCAATTCCAGCCTCAAGCCGGAAGTCAAAGTCCATGTGGAAACCCTTTATCAAAAGGCTCTGCAAAATGATTTCCATTTTTTCTCGTTGAATCTTGCAGCCATCCTTGCAGGTACCGGTCACGATAAAGCGCAATATGACGAAGTTGTGAAACGTCTTTGCGAAGAAACAGGGCTTAACCCACTCATCAATATTCTTCAATCTGAAGAGCCGTGGAAACGAAACCTCAAGGCACTCATTCAGATCACAGCATCCCCCCAGGATTCAAACGGTAGGTTGTCAGAAAGACTCATCTGGATGATTGATTACAAAAATGGGACAATGCATATAAGTCCCAAAGAACAAAAACGGAACCAGGCCGGTAACTGGAGTAAAGGAAGGCCCATTTCACTCTCACGCCTCTATTCCGGAAAACTAACTTACCTCACAGTTCAAGACAGAAAGATTGCAGCCTGCATCCAAAAGCAGATTAATCCTGAAACCCATGGAATCAGTTACCATTTTGATATGGACAAGACCCTGCTTGCCATGACGAACCACCCCCTGCTCTTCTTCAGCCAATATCCAGGAACACCCGTTGAATTTGTCAGTGGGGAACCGGAGTTGCTGGTTGAAGAACGTGGAACCCAACTGCATATCCGTTTTGCGCAGGAAGTTACAGAAGATAACATTACCATTTTCCAGGAAACACCAACAAGATACAAGATCATTGAAATCAATGACAATCATCGCAGGATTGCACAAATCACCGGAAGAAACGGATTGGTTGTACCCATTGATGCCAGTGAGCAGGTTCTCACGGCAATTGGTAATATCTCTTCCTTTATGACTGTGCACTCTGCCATAGCCGCAGATATTCATCCAGATTCTCACGGCAACATTGAACAGGTGGAGGCAGATCCTACAATTTATATGCATCTTCTCCCCTATGGAACAGGTTTCAGGCTCGAAATGTTCGTAAAACCTTTCTTTAATGGCGGCCATTACCTCAAACCCGGCCAGGGTGTTGAAAATATTATTGCTGAAGTACGCGGCAAAAGATTGCAAACCAAACGAAATCTAAGCCTTGAAGAACATATGGCTCGCGGCGTTGAAGAGTCGTGCCCAATCCTTGATCTTGCCATTGATCTTGAACAGGAAAATGACCGGGAATGGCACCTTCAGGATCCCGACGATTGCCTTCAGGCACTACAAGAATTGCAGGCCATCCAGGATCAGGTGGTTATTGAATGGCCGGAGGGTGAAAAACTCAACATCACTCACCAGGCCTCGCTCAAGAATCTGAATCTAAAGGTTCGAACCAATCAGCAGAACTGGTTTGCACTCTCAGGTGAGCTCAGGCTCGACCAGGATACAGTTATTGATCTGCGTGAACTCCTTGCCAAAACGAAACATGCCCATGGAAACTTCATCCAGATTCGTGAAGGCCAATTCCTTGCCCTCACCCAGGAATTCAAAAAGAAGCTGGAAGAAATAAACCTTTTTTCTGAAGGAACAGGGAATGAAGATGGGGAACTGCTCATCCACCACCTTGCCGCAATTCCACTTGAAAAACTCGTTGAAGAGGCAAAAGCACAAGTTGACAGTGGCTGGACTGAACAGATCAAACGGATCCACGAAAGTCAGTCTTTTAAGCCTGAACTTCCCTCAACACTAAGGGCTGAGCTACGTGATTATCAAATTGAAGGCTACAACTGGCTTTCCCGCCTGGCACACTGGGGGGTTGGCGGCTGCCTTGCTGATGATATGGGCCTTGGAAAAACCATCCAGGCACTTGCTGCGATTCTCTCATCGGCAAACGATGGTCCTTCCCTTGTAGTGGCACCGACTTCAGTATCCAACAACTGGATGTCTGAAGCAAATCGTTTTACCCCAACACTCAATATTAAAACCCTTGTTGGTAAAAACAGAGCACAAACCATTTCCGAACTTGGAAAATTCGATTTGTTAATCACCACATACACCTTGCTTCAACAGGAAAACGAACTACTCTCAGCTGTGCATTGGCAGACCATTATTCTTGATGAAGCCCAGGCCATAAAAAATGCTGCCACCAAAAGATCCAAAGCAGCAATGGCCATGAACGCAAAATTCAAACTCATTACCACAGGGACTCCCGTTGAAAATCATCTTGGTGAGCTATGGAACCTGTTTCATTTTATTAACCCGGGACTTCTTGGCACACTGAATCGTTTTAATGAGCGTTTTGCCGTGCCTATTGAGCGTTACCATAACCGTGACGCCAGACTTAAACTGAAAAAACTGATTCGGCCATTTATTTTGCGCCGCATTAAATCGCAGGTTCTGGAAGAGCTTCCACCGCGAACCGAGGTCACCCTTGAAGTTGAGATGAGTGATGAAGAAAAACTCTTCTACGAAGCACTCAGGCAGAATGCCCTCGAAGTACTGGAAAACAATAGGGTGAAGAAATCTCGTCACCTTCAAATCCTCACTGAGATCATGAAACTCCGCCAGGCGTGCTGTAATCCAAAACTTATCACACCCGACACAAGTATTGGCAGCAGCAAGCTGAATGTTTTTGCCTCAGTGGTCGATGACTTGCTCGAGGGAGGACACAAGGCCCTGATCTTCAGCCAGTTTATTGGCCATCTCTCGATATTAAGAGCGCATCTCGACGAAAAAGGTATTAACTACCGCTATCTTGATGGGGCAACCAGCAGTCCTAAGCGAAAACAGGAAGTGGATAGATTCCAGTCAGGTGAAGGAGACCTTTTCCTTATCAGCCTTAAAGCTGGTGGCCTTGGACTGAATCTTACTGCTGCGGATTATGTTATCCATATGGATCCATGGTGGAACCCGGCTGTTGAAGATCAGGCCTCTGATCGTGCGCACAGAATTGGACAAACCAGGCCGGTAACTATCTACAGGCTGGTCTGCAAGAATACCATTGAAGAAAAAATCGTGCAATTACATCAAGAAAAACGGGATCTTGCCGGAAGTCTTCTGGAAGGATCAGATATGAGCGCCAAAATGACCAGCGAAGATCTGCTGGATCTTATTCGAAGAAAATAAATAAGGAACAACTATAGATACGAGCCCACTCTTTTGAGAGCAGGCTGTAAAAAACTATTTCCCGATTAGCATTAACGCAGGTGAACTGCAAGTAAGTGCCTTGGTGATATAACGTAACAATATGATTGCAATGCCCCCTCCTCAGCTTCTTGTTTTTATTGCATAAATCACGAAGCAAGGCACTAAAGATCAAAATAGATTCGAACTCTATTTTGAATAATAGTCCACAATCGCATGAACCATATCGGGAATGGTATATGATTCGGGTTGAATATCCACTTTCAACCCGTTATCAGTCACAGTCTTTGCAGTGATTGGACCAATTGCAGCAATAGTCACTTCATGCATTAACCGCTTTAAATCTGATGCACTTTCCGCGTCCACCATTGAGAGAAAATTTCGTACCGTCGAAGAGCTGGTAAAAGTGACCATATCTACCTTTCCAGACTCAAGATCCTCACGGAGCAACTCCCGTTTTCCTTCAGGGGCAACATTTTTATACACAGGAGCTACTGTCACCTGAGCGCCTGCACCACGCAATGTTTCAGGAAGAATTTCACGTGCTTTTTCAGCCCTTGGAATAAGAACATTCCGGCCTTCAACTCCCTGATCGAGCAAAGACTCGGCAAGCCCTTCACCTGTAAACACAGAGGGAAGAAGATCAGCTCGAACACCATACTCAAGCAACAGGTCAGCAGTGGCTTTTCCAACAGCTGCAATACCAGGACCTTTCATACTTCTGGCATCCATTCCCCTTGTATAGAGCCGATCGAAAAAATATTTGACGCCATTTAGTGATGTGAACAGGATCCAATGATACTCCTCAAGACGATCAAGTTCCTCATCGAGAACCTCATAGGATTCCACTGGCTCGATTTTAATCGTCGAATATTCTATGCAATTACCACCATTTTCCTCAAGTCCGGCCATGAGTTCGGATGCCTGCTCGCGGGTTCGGGTGACTACAATACGTTTCCCGAAGAGTGGACGTTTTTCAAACCAGTCAATTTTCTTGCGAAGATTGACAACTTCGCCAACAATAATAAGAGCCGGTGGTTTTATTCCAGATTCTCGTACAATATCAGTGATGGTTTCAAGGGTTCCGACAACAGATCGCTGCTCCGGAGTTGATGCCCAGCGAACGACGGCCACTGGTGTTTTAGGGTCGCGGCCATGGGCCACAAGATTATCAACTATGATGGGAAGATTTTTGATTCCCATATAAACAACAAGAGTTCCGGCTCCGGTTGCAAGTTTTGCCCAATCGATATTGGAATCAGGTTTTGTGGGATCTTCATGACCTGTCAGAAAAACAACGGATGCGGTATATTCACGGTGAGTAATTGGAATTCCAGCATAAGTTGCTGCAGCAGTGGCAGACGTCACGCCCGGAACGACTTCAAAATCCACCCCAGACTCTGACAGCACCTCTACTTCTTCTCCACCTCGACCAAAGATAAAAGGATCACCACCTTTTAAACGGACTACAGTTTTACCGGCTTCCGCCCAATCAACCAGCATCTGGTTGATCTCTTCCTGGGTATGGGTATGTTTGACACCACCCTTCTTCCCGGCATAAATAAGCTCTGCATCGTTCGGTACATGCTTTAACAGCTTCGGGCTGGCAAGGTAGTCATAGACCACCACCTGCGCACGCTCCAAAAGATACTTTCCCCTCACTGTAATAAGGCCCGGATCACCGGGACCTGCACCAACAAGGTATACTTTTCCTTTTCTTATTGTACTCATAATATGTCCGACAAAGACCCAAAACGTCTCGCTGGTTTGGTTATACTAGGCAACCTTATAAAAAATATGCGCCTCGCAGATTAAGCTTTTCAAAGTCTGCGCTATCTACTTAGCCATCTCTCAATTGACCTTTTTACGAGTTTATCAATTTTGACAAGCTCGTAAAAAGGTCAATTGAAAGATGGCTAAGTAGATAGCGCAGACTTTGAAAAGCTTAATCTGCGAGGCGCATATTTTTTATAAGGTTGCCTAGTATAACCAAACCAGCGAGACGTTTTGGG
>CAMZLK010000070.1 GCA_947311475.1 uncultured Desulfocapsa sp. | reverse complement strand
TGGCTAAGTAAAAAGCTTCATATGCGAGGCGCACATTTTTTGTTTAATTTCGGCGTACCAAGGTACGTTGAAATTAAACAAAAAATGTAGCAACGAAGCAGATGAAGAGTTTTTACGACGCCATCAAATTTAAATTATTAGCATAAGCAACAGATAGCGAACGAAGAGAGACCTTCGAGGCACTTACTTGCGGTTTATCCACGTTAGCAATTGGAGTTTGATATTGCAGGGACGTAAAAGGGGCAGGTTAAGGCTGGTATTTATCAATATTTAGACAAACGTTATTACCTTCTTTCTTAAATTCCCGATAGGCAAGTTCGATGATTTCACAGGTCTGTTCATTGGTTGAGGTGCAGAAAATGGGTTTTAAATCCGGTTCAGATACCAATCCCTGACCTAAAAGATCCTTTTTGACCCAGTTGTACAGGGTGTGCCACATGTCGTCTGCAAGAATAATGGGAATTTCACAAATATGCTCTACCTGGACTAATTGCCAGGTGTAAAACAGTTCAAGGCAGGTGCCAATACCACCCGGCATCACCACAACCACGTTGGACAATGCCATAAAATGATCAAGACGGTTGGAAAAACGTTGGAAATGTTTACTGATGTCGAGATGATCGTTTCCTTCTGTCTCCCACGGAAGATCGACGGTCAAGCCAACGGATTTAGCATCTCCGTTTGTTCCAGCTTTGAGTCCTGAGTTGGCAGCCTCCATAATGCCCGGACCACCACCGGTGACAATGTTGATTCCTAATTTCCCAAGATTTTTTGCAAGGTTAAACACCTTTTGGTATTCAGGGCTGTCTTTCTTTATCCTTGCTGAGCCGAAGATGGAAACCCGGAAACGTTCGGGATGTTGTAATGCCTCTTCGACGGTTTGAATATCGGTCATGTTCTTTTCCTGTGATGAGTGGTATGGATTTTAAGAAAACAGAGCAATCCTTTATAAATGATAAATTGCCAAAGGGGAAGGAAACCTTCCTCCCCCCTCATAAAAAAGTTTTTATCTCGTAAACGGCGTGCTATCGAGAGCTGCTCATAAAAAGAATGGAATGGTGCAATCCTGTCAGCTGGAATGAAAGGCCCCAGTATACAAGCCTTTGTTGTATAATTCTATCATTTTATTCTATGGGTCGCTTGAGTTGCAAAATTGCTACTGAATTGCTCTGGAATACACAAATGGGCTGTTTTTTTTTTGAAAAATCCTTGCCATTCCTGTGGAAAACAGTTATAAAAAGCAGTTTCTCATTTGTTAGAGAAAAACAGAAAAAAATATTTTATGATATCGGAAAGTTGTTTGATTCTGGTGTCAAGCTATATAAGGAGAGTATCATGGCTAAAGTCTGTCAGATTTGTGGTAAAGGACCTGCCACCGGAAATAATGTTTCTCATGCCCACAATAAAACCCGGCGTCGCTGGTTACCAAACCTGAAAAGGGTTCGTATGATAGCCTCAAATGGAAGCGCTGTCAGGGCTCGCGTATGTACCCGTTGTATACGTTCTGGGGCAGTTGTTAAACCTGCCTGAATCGAAACGTACCTGTAAGAAAAGTTTTAGGGTGATGGGGATCTGGTCCTGATCACCCTTTTCTTGTTTTAATGGAGTTGATGATGAGTGAAGAAGTGAAATTTCTCCCCTTTGCTGAAGCCAGACAGCTTGTTGCTGCTATTCAGGAGGAAGAGGATATCTACCACCAGGACAGACGAATCCTGACCGTATACAACCATGATGATCGGGAAGTCTGCTGGTTTGATTTTGAGGAGTTGGAAAAAGCCGTTGGAGAAGTTCCCAAGGATCAGAAAAAAGAAATGATACAGGATTATATATTAAAACATATTCCGGATTGGGCATTGGATATTTGATGGAGTTGTAAATAACACCATCTTCGCTTTTGACCATTTAAAGTTCTTCGAGGAGGCTCAAATAGATGAAGATGGGTTGTTCCTGAACAGGTTACTATTCTTCCAGTATTCCCGAGGGCATTGGTGGAACTTTCTGGCTTCCCAAGGCTACTCCTCCATCCATTCTCAGCACACTTCCTGTCATATAGTCTGCATCTTTAATGAGGAAAAGTGTTGCTGTTGCTACTTCCTCAGGGGTGCCTGTTCGCTCTAGCAAACACTGCTCAGATACATTTCTTTTCTCTTCTTCTGTAAGCTCTTCCCATCCCCTTGTGTCTTCTCCGTGCCTGTTACGAATAAGCCCAAGCATCAATTCATTGACTCGAATAGTTGGAGCTGCTTCCCGTGCCCATGTTTCAGTAAATGACGAAATGGCCCGATTGGCAGCACTGTATGCATCATTGTAAAAAGGGGCCGTAGCTCCGCTGCGGCCAAGTATTCCAGAGACAGAAGAAACATTAACGACAGAACCTTCCCCTGATGTTTTCATGAGTGGCAGGCAATGATGAAACAGGAGCCATTTGGCTTTCAAGCTTGTACTGATTTCAAGATCCCATTGTTCCTGGTTATGTGGTAAATCATAACTGCCATGGACCACGGGCATTCCGCCACGCTCAATATTGTTGACAAGGATATTGATGGCCCCGAAACGATTCCTGCTCTCTTGAATCAGCTCTTTCACAGCGTCTTCCGATCTTAGATCAACGGGCATGGACAGGAATGAAAATTCAGCAAGATTGAATTCATTCTCCATTTCTGTGATGGATTCTGGCCAGTCAAAAGTTGGCAGGATGAGTTTGACGCCTTCCTCGGCAAGTCTTTTGGCAATGGCTCTGCCAATCGGCCTTGATGCTCCGGGTACAAGGGCTGTTTTTCCTGATATTCTCATGGGTTTGCCTCATTGTGAATCTCGATGGACTCGTAAAAACTCTTCATCTCCTTCGTTACTGCAAATTTACAATCTCTTCAACGTGCCTTAGTACGCTGAAGAGATGGTAAATTTTCGTGCCTCGGATAGGAAGTTTTTTACAAGTTCATCATGTTTTCGACCTTTTTGCGAGTTTATTAATCTTGGAAACCGCATAAATTTGAACACAATTTTTGCTACGTGACCTTATGAGTGTCATTTTTCCAGGAGAGTGTTTTTGCAGAAACCCCTCAATTGCTCCCTGACTCATCCAATAGCGATAGTTTTGGTAGTGATTACGTCCTGCTGCGCGTTCAATAATGGGTATAATCAATTTTCCTGTAATTTGTGATGCTACTCCTGCAATGGGTGTGCAGAAATCGGCAATGATAATGTACCCATTATGCTTTACCAGTCTGCAGGCTTCTTGAAAAATGGCTTCATGTTGTGGTGCGGATTTTTCATGGAGCGCAAAACTTATTATTATTCCATCGTATTCATCATCTAAAAGAGATAGGTTTGTGGCATCTGTCTCAAGATAGTGTATGGTTGAGGGGCTTGATGCGCGGGCTTTAGCAAGCATTGCAGGAGATATGTCAACACCAGTGAGTAACATGTCGTCATTGCTTAATAGTCGTAACTGCTCACCAGTTCCACAGCAGATATCTAAAACACTTTTTGCCTTACAATCTCTGAGGAATGCACAAATATCCCTGCGAATGGGGGCGAGGCCTCCCGATAAGAGAAAATCGTAAATAAAAGCAGTGTTTTTATATTCATCTCTTTGTTGCATCGTTCTCTTGTCTAAGGAGTTTGTCCGAAATGCCTATTCTCGGACAGGCTCTTAGGGAATAATGATTTTCTTTCTTGCTTTAGGTTCTGAATGTAGCATATTCTATTAAGTCCTTCCATATTTTCAGAATGAATTGGAATTATAATAAAAGAAAACGGAACAGGAGGAATGATGGTTCTGTATAAAAAAATTTTAATAACACTCTTTGCCGTTAACTATTGTCTTTTTGGGTGTTTTCTTTCACCATCTTTTGGTGGACAGTGTCTTTCAACGGTCTGGCCCCATGAAAAAAGTGATTTAAAACCTGATCCAAGCCTTATTTTTGGTAGGCTTGATAATGGATTTCGATACGTGTTGAAGCATAATACTGAGCCGAAAAATCGGGTGGCCATGTCGCTCAATATCCAGGCAGGATCTTTAAACGAAACGGATGAACAGCGCGGGCTTGCCCATTTTCTTGAGCATATGCTTTTCAATGGCTCTACGCACTTCGCACCTGGAGAACTCGTTGAGTATTTTCAGTCAATTGGTATGAGTTTTGGTGGAGACACCAATGCGCACACTGGATATGACGAAACCGTTTACGATATTATTCTCCCCCATGGGAATAAAGATGATATCGAAAAAGGATTGCTGGTTTTTTCTGATTATGCACGGGGAGCATCACTTTTGCAAACAGAAATTGATCGGGAACGTGGGGTGATATTGGCGGAAAAACGAAGCAGAGATTCTGCAGGATATCGGGCTCACGTGAAAGAGACAGAGTTTTCAATGAAGGGGACGATGGTTCCCGAAAGAATGCCCATCGGTGTGCTCAAAACTTTGAATGGAGCAAATCATGGTATTATGAAAAAATTCTATGATGCCTGGTATCGTCCTGAAAATATAATTCTTGTCATGGTTGGTGATTTTGATCCACAGACGGTACAGCCATTGATAAAAGAACAATTTTCAAAACTAACGGGTGCAGGTGAAACGCCAACGTGTCCCGATCTTGGCAAAATGAATCACGAGGGCTTTGAATATTTCTACCATTATGAACCCGAGATGGGAACAACCGAAACATCCATAGAATCCATGTGGAATGTTGATCCTGTTGATGATTCCGTTGCATTGGAAGAAGATGAACTGCTGCAATATATGGGAGCAAAAATCCTTCAATACCGTCTTGATGAGTTATCACGAAAGAGTGACACTCCCTTCACCTCTGCCAACACATATTCAGGACGCTTTCTTAGGCGCATTGCCTATGCGGCTATTGGTGCTAAAAGTGCTCCGGATAAGTGGAAAGAAAGCCTTAATCTTATTGAAAATACTCTGCGACAAGCACTGGATTATGGATTTACAGAAGATGAGCTAAGACGAGTGGAGAAGGAATTAGGTGCTGAACTCGATTCTGATGTGCTCACTGCAAATAGTCGTAACTCAAAGGAACTGGCATCACAAATCATTCGAAATATTAATAGAAATCTGGTGATGCAGTCCCCTGAGCAGGAGAGATCGCGTATTGTTACTCTTTTCAAAAAGGTGCACTTAAATGATGTTGAAAGAGCTTTTCGGGAAATATGGTCTAATCCCGGCCGTATGGTAAAGGTAATCGGTAATGCCGAAATCACAGAAAACAATCCTCTATCAATAATTCAGGAAACATATGAGGGTGCCTCCAACAACGGTATCATCGCCTACAGGGGGGAGAGTTTGCAGAAGTTTCCCTATCTGCATCTTGATAATAAGCAATCAGCAAAAGGTTTTGAATCCTTTCCTGATATTAAAGCCAAAAGACTGCTCTTTCCGAATAATGTAGTGTTGAATCTCAAAAAGACACCGTTCCAGGAAAATGAACTACAGATTTCAGCCGATTTTGGCCTTGGTAAATCCAGCGAATTAACCCCGGGACTTGCCCATTTAGCAGCGGCAGTACTTGCCCAATCCGGAACAGCAACATTGAGTAAGAATACACTCGACAGGATAGTTGGGGGGGCGAGTGTGAAACTGAATTTTCATATCCTGCCTGCTTCGTTTAGCTGGCGGGGAAAGGCCTTAAAGCAGGATACGGAACTTCTTTTTCAACTTGTTCAGAGTGTGCTTGTTGATCCTGGTATTGATCCTGACGCATTTCAGGTCAGTATGGATAGATTCAGACAATCGTATAAGGCAATGGAAGCTGATGTTCGTGGAATGATGACTCTTCGTGGCGATTCCTTTCTTGCCGGGGGAAATAAACATTTTGGACTTCCCCCCTGGAGTGAATTCTCAAAGATTACAAGAAAACAAATTGAAAACTGGATATTCCCTGCAGCTAGACACAGTGCTCTTGAGATCTCCATTGTTGGCGATTTTGATGAAGGGGAAGTAGTTGCTCTTGCAGAGAAGTATTTTTCATCTCTTCCCAAAAGAGATGAATTGGCGCCGCAGGAGAGGATTGCTTCTTTTCCGGAAGGTGAGAGTCTTGTAATAACTGTACCTTCATCCATTGATAAGGCCATGCTTGTACTCGCATGGAAAACTGATGATTTTTGGAATATTACGCAAACGAGAGGCTTACATCTGCTTGCGGAGATTTTTTCAGATAAGATGAGGCGGGTAATTCGTGAGAAATTAAGTGCCAGCTATTCTCCACAAGTTTATAATGTTTCAAGTAAAATCTATAAAGATTATGGCGTGATGAAAGCCATTCTTATCGTTGATCCCAGTCAGATAGAAATGTTAACAGAAGAAGTGTTGAAAATTTCACAAGACATGTGGAAAGGTAACATAACAGCAACAGAGCTTGAAAGAGCTAAAGGGCCAATGCTTACATCGTTGAAAGATATGGTGAGAACCAACGCCTATTGGTTGAATTCTGTTTTGTCTTTATCGAAAAGGAATCCGGAACAGTTGTTGTGGCCAACATCTATTCTTAGAGAATTTGAAGGTTATGAACTTCAGGATATTCGTGGATTAGGTAGGAAATTTTTAAATTCCAAAAAAGCAGCGATTATTAAAATTATTCCAGAATGAAATGGTTTGTTCATCCTATTTGTAACGTTTTTACGACGCCATCAAGTATGGTTTTGGTAAGTTTTGGTGTTCCGGGATTTTGTGTATCATCTGTTTTCTAGTAGAAATGTGAAGGTGTTTTTTTTCACCCGTATGCTTGCAAACGCTACTCAGTGGCTACTACGGGGTGTTTTCACCTTCCTTCCCGATGGTTTTATTGTTTTCTCAAAAAGATCTCCTGGCCATTAAATAGTCATCCTAACTATTGAAAAAGAGATTGTGGGTACATACAATGAAATCATAGTAAGAAGCTTGTCCGAGGATGGTCTTTTGACCAAAATTCCTATTCTCGACCAAGCCCCTAAAAGGAATAAAATGTAAAAACGAAACTGAGAGGTAATAAGATGAAAACAAAATTAACTGTGTGTATGGTGACTGCTCTGCTAATAAGTGGTGGCGCAGTTGCCGCCACAGCAACGCCTTTGGATTTTTCTTCAGGGTGGAACGTGGTATCTTTGGCAAATGATTCCCATGCAACCCCGGAGTGGACAACCAGTAATGGGGGGAGCACAGTAGCCCAGGTTCAGAATGGCGATGCCTCTGTTTATTTGAGTGACAACGTCTGGAGTAATACTACTTTTAATGGCTCCTTTCGAGTTAATACTAACTCTGATGATGATTTTATAGGGTTTGTTTTTGGCTATACCGGATCAGATGATTACTATCTTTTTGATTGGAAACAGAGGGATCAAAATTGGAATGGAAACGGGTATGAAGGGTTTACCCTCTCACATATAACCGGGGACAATATCAACTTGTGGGGGCACACCGGAGGCAATCTTGAGGTGCTTGCTATTGATTATGGTGATAATGGTTGGGAAGATAGAGAGTGGTATGATTTGGAACTTTCCTACACCTCGTCAAACGTTACTGTCTCAGTTGGTGATGTTACTATTTTTAATATGGATGGGACTTATGAAGCCGGTCAATTTGGTTTCTATTCCTATTCACAGCGTGATACAACATTTACTGATTTTACTGCCACCTCAAATCCTGTTCCTGAACCACAGACAATGCTCCTGTTTGGAGTTGGACTGATGGGGCTTGCGTTCCAGGTAAAACGAAAAACAGCAGCGGTAAAAGAAAAATAACTCCTTTTTAAATTGATGGCGTCGTAAAAACTCTTCATCTGCTTCGTTGCTACATTTTTTGTTTAATTACGACGTACCCTTAGTACGCCGAAATCAAAAAAGATACGCGCCTCGCATATGAAGCTTTTTACGAGCCCATCTTAATTTATTTATCCAACTATCCATAGAGCCATATCCTCTACTTTTTTTATGGCTCTATCGGATCCCCCTCCAAATAAGCCCTTAGCCATACCAGCAGCCCTTCGTCCCATAACAATTGTTCCGCAGTCCCGTTTTTTTTGCTTCACGAATGATGCCCTGAGACTTTTCAATTCCCGGTGTTTCCGGGAGAATATGAATGTGTGACTCAGGGATTCCCGCTTCCAGCAGTAATTGACGTGGCCCGTTAAAGAGACAGTCTCCATCTGAGAGATATTTTTGGCACCATTCTTTATCCCAGTTATGATGGAAGCTTGTGAGATCGCATTGTGGCTTTTGGGAAAACAGGGATGAGCAATGAAAGAGATAAATGTGGATATCGCGCCTGTTGCTAAGGATATGGCTCAGATGATCCAGGGCAGTTAGTGAGTTTGGTGATCCATCGACAGGGACAAGAAAACCCTTTGATTCGACTTTTCCGTCAATAATCCAAAGAGGTGTGTTGTGGCATTTTTGAAAGAGAGTGGCAGAAACCGAACCCAAGAGTATTTCACTGATTGCGTTTAAACCTTGCCTGCCAACCAGAATGGAATCTGCCAGATCTTTGGACGCCGTGCTCTGAATGGTTCCGGCAATATTATATCCGGATACCTGTATGCTGGTTTTTATTCGTTCAGAGGCAATTCCTGCCTGGTGTAACTTTTCACTGGCTTTATGTAGAAATTGTTTGGCAGATGTTTCTTTTTTTCTCCTGCGCAGCTCCGCCAAGGTCCGGCATGAGAGAGTTCTTGGAATCGACCACCGAGGGCATAACAGACGTTCCCGCGGTGACCATGGTGCACAGGTGAAAATGAACATCTTCCTGATCTTTAAAAAGAGCTGATATGTATGAAAGCGCCTGGTTGGAATATACTGAACCGTCAATGGCAACAAGTATCTCTTTTTTCATAATCCCTCGTGGGTGAAATTATATTTTCCGTCTTTCTTCGTGCGTTATTTTTCCAACTCCATCTTATTTTAAACTTTTTATGAGATCATCATATATAAAATAAATTAGTCAGTTGTCATTTTTTTGTAACGTCCGAACGTGTTGCTTCTGTTTCTTTTGCAGGAGGGGCAGTACCTTTTTTAGCCTTTCTTTCCAAAACCTTTTTAACAGATCTGGCTGTTTTCCTTTTTGGCTTGAAAACAGATTTCTTTCTTGGTGGCGCTTTCTTCCAGACAGTGGTGTCGCTAAAACAGTCCCAGCCCCAGCGTAACCATCTGAGAAGAGCCATGGCCAGCCATAATGCCCAGAGAAGCATACTGATCCGATAGGATAGAAGAGGTACTGATATCACCCAGGCAGCAGGGAGAAGAGAATCGTTACGATCCTGATACCAGCGAAGAGTGTGACCCGTTGAACCATTTCCTCCAATCTGCATATCCGGATGCCCAAGCAGTCCCTGCTGAATGGCAAAAAACAGAGAAGCAAGAGCGGCAAGGCTTAGCAAAACAAGCAGTACCTGGGCGGTATTGAATGTGCCAACCTGAGTGATTTCCTTTCCCCGTTGTTTACGTAAACCCAAAAGAAGCAGCCAGGCCACAACAATGGCGGCAAGTGGAGTTGGAATCTGGCTCAAACCGATACTGAGAAGCAGCCATTGCAGGGTTGAAAGGGGAGTAAGTTTAATTCGGCCTAATATAAGGGCAATGAGGATGATAACCAGTAATTCCCCCCAGAAGAGAACAGCAGGGCCGATCTGCGGGCCACCGACCAAAAGAATCCACCTGGAAGCTGGAATTTTCAGTTCAATGGAGGTATTGACATTATCGATTCCAAGATCAACCGTTTGCGTAATTAGTCGAGTTTCGATCCCCTTGTTACTGCGCCAGCCTATTTCCACATCCTGTTTACCCGGTTGAATGGGGATGGTGAGCCGGTTGTTTTCAAGCTGCAGTGGAAATTCTTTTCCATTGATTAAACTTTTCTGCAGGTCAATATCTGCGGGCAGGATGATACTATGCTGGAGGCCGCGGCTCGCGTTAAGAGAAAAATGAAGAATTGTTTCCGTTGACCGAAGCCCTGGACTGATTGTCCGTTTGCTTCTGTTAATGGTCATGGTGGGGCCGGGCACTCCTTTTGGACGATTGATAAGAAGTGTCAGTGATTCACCTGGATAGGGGCGGAATTCAGGGTAGCGTTTTCCCGCAGGACTTGTCTGATTAACTTCTGGCAGACCTTTGGCTTCAAGGTGCCAGATAGGGCTTACATCGAGAAACCAGACTTCAGTCCACAGTGTTGTTTCAGGAGCTGTGAGCAACAGCTTATCCACGGGATTTATGGCTGAGAAATAGCTGATACTTCTCTGATCAGGGGCCATATTAATACGCACATGTTTGTCTTGTATCTGGAGTTCCCCGGTTGTGACATGTTCGCCAGGAAGAAGGGGGATGTCGAGTCCGATGACACTGTCCGGGCTGCGTCGAATGATCCTGGTTGTCACTGTCCATTTCAACCCCATATGAAGCGTACGCTCGATTCGTACAAAGGCAGGGATCTGTAAGCTGTTATCATCTTCTGCATTATTTGTTTCCCTTTTAACAACGGGCTTTATTCTGCTAAGGCTTATCTGTTTGTCCAGCCGTCCGTCTGTGTGAAGGCCGTTAATTGTCCAGTCGCTGAGTATTGTCTGACCGTGTTCCGGAAGAAGGGGAAAAGAAAAGGAGAATCTTTCACGTCCAGCCAGCTCTTTTTTAAGGACGAGAATGTGACCGCCTGGTTCCACACGAACCAGAGGGTTGCCACGGGCATTTTGACGTAGGATCCTGGCAGGTTTGTTATCGAGCAAAACTGTATCAAAGAATCTGTTTTTTCCGGGCAATGCCACAGCAGCTCTTATTAAGGAATCGATTTGCAATTCAACCTGAAGCAAATCATTTTCGATACGGATAGTACAAGAATTGATATTGGCACATTGTTCCGCACAATCGGGAGATTCCAGGAGTCTGTTTTGGAGTTCGGTAAGCATTTCCTGTGATGGTATCTCTGCCTGTAGATTTTGCGGTGTAAAAGAAAGAGGAACAAGTAAACAGAAGAACAAAGCGAGAGAGGACTTTTTTTGAGAAACCCTGTGTGTTTTTCCAGAAACCAGACATTGACGCAGGAAGCCTCCAATGAGAACGGTAAGGAGAAGAACTCGGATAAAGGCAAGTGTGGTATTGACGCGGGGAGAGAGAAAAATAAATGAAATTTTCTGTTCAGGGGTGACAGGCCCGTTCCAGCCTAAATGGATCTCTTTCCATCGCCATTCCGGCAGGCCGGGCCCTGTTTGAATCAGCTCATTGGGATCAATCCGGATATTTTTTATTTTCCCTGGGGCAGGTGAGCTGGGAATGTATCTGTTTATTCTATTCTTTTTTCCCATGGATTTGGAGAGCATGGCGGGGCCCTGTGAAGCTCTATCTTCTACCATGGATACAGTATCGGTATACTGTTCCTCAATATTCCTTCCGCGTTCTTCTTTGATTCTGTAGTAGTTGCCAAATTCAAGTTGAGGAAAGATGCCTACACGTATTTCTTTAATCATATAAGGAATAGAACCCACAATGATTGTGAGGAGTATGATAAACCCGCTGACACGACAGATTCTTTCCCCTGTTTTAGCAGAGATCATTTTTTGAATGGCGAGAAGGGCAAGTAATGGCAGCCAGAGATATCTTGGTGATCCTGGCTGGTGATAGGAAACAAAGAGGAGAAGGCTTGCAATGGCGCCCCATCCCAATCCCAGAATCTTTGCAGTGGCAAGCCCGATAATGAGCACAATGAAGATATCCAGCAAAGTCCATCGATTAAGCCAAGTGGAAACTTTATCGACCCCGGTTGCTGTGAGCAGTTTCCAACCGGGAGGAAGGTTTAAAACAGCTGAGAGTTGTTGAAAGTTATGATCCCAGCCAAGAGCCGGAATTTCAAGGCGTCCATTCTGCACGGTTCTGTTTATTCGTGATTCTGCATTGAGCGCAAGGGTACCAAGTCTTACTTCCACACCCGTTTTATCAGATTTACTCATTGTAGTTATGAGTCTTGACTGTCCTTCAACATCAACCTTACCAAGGCTTTGTGAAGGGTCAACGTTAAGACGCCATCCGCGAGTCATGGTGCCTGAAAGGCTGTCACGGACAGTGAGTCCTGTGCCTTGTTCATCCAGCCACATCTTACGGCTTAGTCTTAGACGATTTGGGACAGGATTTGGGTTGCCGCGATTCTTTTCAAGAATTTTCATTTCCCCCTCTCCCTTGATTAAATACGCAGGGTATTTCTTCCACTGTTCAGGCAGTGAAGTGCGGCTGGGATCGACGGGAAGTACATCCTTTATTTCAATCTGGCGCAGTTTGGGATCTGCGGCAAATACCCAGATTTCCTCATTTGGCCAAGGCCCGTTAATATGACCTCTGCCCAGAGTTTCAGGAGAAAATGAATCGCTGTTTCGCAGTGTTAACTGTATCTGCCATTGCCCGGGCCTAACCTGAAGCTGAAGCCTGCCCTTGTTGTCAAGTCGTGCGGGAAGCGGGGATTGAAGTTCCAGCGGAATAAAAGGCGCCTGATTTTCAAGGCCAAGGGTTATTTGACGGGGGCTACCGGATACGGTGAGCTGGATGTATAACTGCTGGATGAGAGGTACAGCGTCTGTAATTTTACGAAATACCTGTACATTGAGGCTCTCTTCGGTACCTTTTGAGATTCTTTTTTGTTGTCTGAACCAGAGTCTGCCCTGTTGATCAAGGTGCAGATTTTGTACCTTTTTATCGGAAACGGTGAGGTTTATCAATCCGGTTGCCGGAGGCACCAGAAGGCTTTCCGGGAGCGTGTTCCATGAGAAGGATCCAGTTATGATATGTCTTCCAGGATCAAGCCAAACAGCGGGATGTAGCTGATCTTTACTGAGGAGCACTTTTTTTCCGTTACTCGTAACATTTTCTGGCCAGAATGGACTGTTTCCGGGGAGCGGAACAAGACTTCTTGCTTCAATAAACCAGATTTGTTTGAATTTTCCGCCATCTTTTTTCACATTAAGTTCAAGGCTTGAGGGCCAGGTGCAATATCGTGTATCACTACTATCGGCATCAAGGGTACACAACTTTTCTTCCTGCTCATAGAGAACCCAGGGAATCCATTGCTGAAGATCATCGGGAAATTTGTTCGTGGCCGCCCGGCTTGAAGATGGGAAAAAACTGATTACCAGAAGAAAAAGTACCAAAAAACGCAGGGAATGGTTCAGTGCTGTGTACATAAGGAATCCATTGTAAATGATGGACTTGTAAAAACTCTTCATCTCCTTTGTTACTGCAAATTTACTCTCTTTTCAACGTACCTTAGTACGCTGAAAAGAGAGTAAATTTTCGTGCCACGGATATGAAGTTTTTTACTTAGCCATCGGGATTTTAACCTTTTTACGAGTTTATCAACAGTGACAAGCTCCTGGTTACTGCAAATTAATAATCTATCCAACTATCTTAGCACGCTGAAAAAAAAATGCAGCAACGAAGCAGATGGAGAGTTTTTACGACGCCATCAAATTTGCTGCAGAGAAGGAGATGAAGAGTCCTGTAAACCCGGCAAGTATGCAAACCTTGTTGCCATCCACATGAATGTCTGCTACAAGTGACTCACATTCCGATGTGTTCCGGTACAATATCGTTGCCGGGTATTATTAATCTATCAGGAGAAGAATCCGATGAAAAAAGGTTTACTGGCTGTGCTGTTGAGCACGGCAATTCTTTGTGCAGGGCTACTGTCTACTTCACAGGCAAGTAATATGGATCTTGCTAACAGCTCTACCCTTGAGCAGATTCTCAAGCGGGGAGAGATTCGGGTTGGATTTGATGTTGGTTATGTGCCATTTGAAATGTCTGATAAAAAAGGAAATTTTGTTGGATTTGACATTGATCTTGCCAAGATGATGGCTAAGGCAATGGGGGTAAAATTTGTAGCAGTAAACACTGCATGGGATGGTATCATTCCTGCTCTTGTAACGGAAAAACTGGATATTATTGTTGCAGGCATGACCATAACTCAGGAACGGAATCTGAAAGTAAATTTTGCTGATCCGTATATCATTGTTGGTCAAACAGTTATCTTAAACGGGAAGCACAAAGATACTGTAAAATCCTACAAAGATCTTAATGATCCAAAATTCACCATCACTTCTAAACTTGGTACCACCGGTGAAATGGCAGTTAAACGTTTGATGCCAAAAGCAAAGTACAAATCCTTCGAGGATGCAACAGAAGCAGCACTTGAGGTTGCTGGCGGACGTGCCGATGCATTTATTTACGACCTTCCCACCTGCGCTGCTTTCCAGGCACGCCAGGGTGAAAATGCTAAAACTGTATTTCTTGATGAACCGTTTACCTTTGAACCCCTTGCATTTGCCATTCGCAAAGGTGATCCGGATTTTCTGAACTGGCTGAATAATTTCCTTCGTCAGATCAAACACGATGGTCGTTATGACAAAATGTACAATAAATGGATGCGTGGTGCCGACTGGTTGAAACTGGTTGAGTAGCTACTGTTTGGAGTATTTGAAGAGCCGATGGATCCCGAAAAGGATTTATCGGCTCGTTTTCTTTGATGAAGAGTTTTTACGAGTTCATCATTAATTTCTACTTGTGATATTTCAGTGGAAGAACAACTGACACGAAAACAGATCCGTTTCTGGTCTGGCGCTTACTTTGTCATTATTTTGGCAATGATAGGTGGCTTTGTACTGGCAACTTCACAGATTACCTATTCCTGGCACTGGTCGGTGGTACCGACTTATTTTGTAGCCCATGAAACCGTGAAGGTTCAAGCGGAGCTAGAAGGTACTGTCGATTCTATTCAATCCTCCGGCGAGTCAAGTACCATCACTGTTAAAGGGGAAGATGGCACTTTTGAGAGTTATGAGGTTCCATCAGGTGGAGAGCTATTGGCCGGGGAGACGGATATGGTCTTTCCGGGTGATACCCTCGCCAGCTATCAGGAGTGGCGTCCGGGACTTCTAATGCTTGGTATGATGGTAACAATTAAAGTGAGTCTTTATGCCATTGTTATTGGAATATTACTTGGTATCTGGGGCGGGATTGCAAGGATTTCTGCAAATCCTGCGGCGAGATGGTTAGCCTACACCTATGTGGAACTTATTCGTGGAACCCCGCTTCTGGTACAGATTTTCATCTGGTATTATATCGGTTCAACTCTCATTAACCAGCTCTTTCATAAATATATCGGTTTTGAGATACCGGCCCTCTGGTACGGTGTTATTGCTTTGGCCATGTTCACCGGAGCATATGTAACTGAGATAGTCCGCTCTGGAATTCAATCTATTAACCACGGGCAAACAGAAGCTGCCAGATCTCTTGGCATGACACATTTTCAATCGCTTCGTTATATTATTATGCCGCAGGCCATGCGTCGGATATTGCCACCTCTGGCTGGTCAGTTTATCAGTCTGATCAAAGATTCATCCCTTCTTGGTATTATTGCCGTGAGGGAGTTGACAAAGGCAACCCGGGAGGCTGTGACCACAAGTTTCGCCTCCTTTGAACTCTTTTTTACCTGCGCTGCTCTTTATCTGATTTTGACATTTACCCTGTCTCTTTGTGTCCAATACCTGGAAAGGAGGATGGGAACCTCATGATTGATGTAAAAAACGTAGATAAGATATTTTATGCACCTCACAAGATTCAGGCACTGACCGATGTTAGTGCAAATATTGAAAGTGGGGAAGTGGTGGTGGTTATCGGGCCGTCCGGCTCAGGAAAATCTACCTTTCTCAGGTGTCTCAATCATCTGGAAACAGCAGATGCCGGGCATATCCTCATTGATGGTGTGGATCTCCTTGATCCCGCAACCAATATTGACAAAATCCGTGCAGAAGTGGGAATGGTGTTCCAGTCCTTTAATCTGTTTCCTCACAAGACAGTGGAGGAAAATATAATTCTTGCCCAGCGTGTTGTGCGTAAACGTTCGCTTTCCGAGGCAAGGGAACGGACTGCAATATTATTGGAAAAGGTTGGCATTCAGGATAAAGCAAAAGTGTTTCCGCCCCAGCTCTCAGGTGGTCAGCAGCAACGTGTGGCCATTGCCAGAGCGCTTGCCATGGACCCTAAGATCATGCTCTTTGATGAACCAACTTCGGCGCTTGACCCTGAAATGATAGGTGAAGTTCTTGATGTTATGAAAACCCTGGCCCGGGAAGGGATGACCATGGTTGTCGTGACCCATGAAATGGGATTTGCCCGTGAAGTTGCAGATCGAGTGATTTTTATGGATTCCGGACGTATTGTTGAAGTCGGACCTCCTGAACACTTTTTTACCAACCCGTCTCATGATCGGACTAAGCTGTTTTTAAATCAGATTTTATGATAAATGCTGGCCTGTTACTGATGGCTTTCGGATCATGAGCCAATACTTGGCATTTGTTATTGGTTCATCAAATGATTGAACTGAGCGGTATCCCAGTCGCTCGTAAAATGGCATGTTTCGCTGGGTAAAAGTCTCCAGGAAGGTTGATACACCAAGGGAATCGGTTCTTTCCAGTACAGGTGTTATCAGCGCAGATCCAAGACCTCTCCCTTGAAATGCGGGAAGAATACCAATAATTGAAAGATACCAGAAATCCTCAGCTATACATGGTTTTGCTTTGGCAGACATGAAAGCGACAATGGCACTATAGGTTTCAAGACTTTTTCTGCCCATTTCATTTAAGAGAAACTTCTTTTTCTCTTGTTGTCTCTGTTTTTCCAGATCGTGGCTTATGGGTTTTGACCAGATTGACACACCATAGTCATGATCGCAGGGAATATATAACTCCCCACTTTTTTCTGCCTCGAGCATTGAAAATTCCATATACCTGAGCATTGCTTCCTTCGCTGCTTTGCCATTCCCAACCGATGCTTCCAGGGCAATGTAGAAGGCATCTTCGGTAAGGGCACTGTGAAGTGCTTTTGCGTATTGTCTATATTTAAACTTGAAGCTCATATTGTATAAATTTGCAGTAACGAAGAAGATGAAGAGTTTTTACAAGTCCATCAGGAAAAAATAAGATCAAAATCCACATTTTGTAAAAATTTAGTCTCTTGTTCAAGGCTGGCCAGCTGCAAGGGGTGTTTGATCAATTCATTCTTTGCAAAGTGAAGACTTAAACTGTTTTCAGTAGCAGTGATATCTTCAATAATGGCAGTTTCCTCTTTTCGGGAACGATGCAACAGCACGGCAAGGCGCAGTAAAATAACAAGCTTTAGGGCTGTCTGCTGATAGTGCTCGGATAAGGTAGTGAAGAGCTTTTTTGATATCTTTTTTCGATGACACCGTACCAGAAAACTCATTCGAGCCTGTTCCCACAATGAGAATCCGGGCAAATCCGCATTTTCCAGGAGATATGCGCCATGTTTTTGATAGCCACTTAGAGAAACAGCAAGGCCAATCTCATGCAGGCTACTTGCCCAGTGCAGTAATTCCGCGTCTTCCAGGCGCAGTCCCCAGGTTTTTTCACAGGCAGTTAACAGCTGGTGTGCCTTTTTACTTACACGCCGGGCATGCTTTTGGCTGATCTGAAACCGTTGTTGCACACTTGATACCGTTTTTAAGCGAGTATCCTCACTTTGAATGCGCCCAAGATGTTCATAGAGCAGTCCCTCTCGCAAAGCCCCCTCAGAAACCTGCATATTTTGTATTTTAAGTGCTTCAAAGGTGGCTATAAGGACAGCCAGACCTCCTGCAAAGACAGGCTCACGATCACTTTTTAAGCCAGGCAGATCAAGTTTGTCGAGATGTCCTGCCCTGATCATTATATCTCGTATTGCATACAAGCTTTCCAGGGTGATTGAATAGGGTTCAAGGCCCAGCTTGTTAACAACCCGCCCCACAGCTTTGATGGTGCCGGATGCACCTGTGGCAGAGTTCCAGTCCGCTTTCTGGAAATAGCGCCTCACCGGGCGGAGTTTCAAATGCGCTGTAATTACGGCTTTTTTCCAGTTTTTCTTTTCCAGATTTCCATCTCGAAAAAATTGTCGGCTCATACTCACGCAACCCATTTCGAGGCTGCGGAGATGTTGAGGCTCAAAATTTTGGCCGATGATAAGTTCGGTGCTGCCACCACCAATATCCATGACAAAGCGTTTAGCATCTTCTTCAACCAGGGAGTGGGAGACGCCAAGGTACACCAGACGGGCTTCCTCTTTTCCTCCAATAACCGAGATTTTATGGCCCAGAGTTTTTCTGGCATTGCGTAAAAATGGACGAGAATTTTTTGCCAGCCGCAGGGTGTTTGTACCAACAGCCACCACGTTCTCTTGGGGAAAATCGGTGACACGTTCGGAAAAACGCTCAAGGCAGGAAAGGGCACGTTTACGGGATTCTTCGGATAATTCACCATCTTTGTTCAGCCCGGCACCGAGACGAACCATCTCTTTTAAATTATCAAGAATGTGGATATGACCATCTTCTACACGGGCAATAACCATGTGAAAACTGTTGGAACCTAAATCGATGGCGGCTAAATATTGTTGTTTTGGCTGTTGCTTTTTCACTGTTCTTCCGGGGGCGGTTATGGATGTACTACTAACGCGGATAAACCACAAGTAAGTGCCTCGAATATGTAGTTTTTTTCAAGTCCATCCCATTTTTGACCTTTTTACGAGTTTATCTTTATTGATAAAGAATTGCTTTAACTTCTCTGATACCTTCAAGTATCCTTTGTGTTGGGCGTGAAACAAGTTGTTCATCAACAAGGAAGATTTTGTTTTCTCTTATTGCTTTGATCGCTCTAAAACCGGGTTCTTCTGCAATTTGTTTTTTTGAAATACGGTTCATTCTTCCCTGTTGAGCAAGGAAAAAATCTATTTCTTCTGCGTGTGACAGGATACGTTCTTTTCCATAGGCTGCTATATTTGTATTTCTTCTTGCTTTGGTCTTTGTTGCGATGTTTCTGCCACCGGCTTGTTCCAAAACAAATATTGCAATGGATGTTGGAGAAAAAGTCTTCATTTTAGAGTGGATGGATTCAAAGTATACCCATGGCCTGTGTTCCAGGGGGATTTCATTAATCTCTTTCTCTATTGTGGCGAGTTTCAGTTTGAATGCAGTAATCATCTTTTCTGCATTTATATCCTTTTTGGTGAGACGCCCAAGTTCCCGCCAGTAGTCATACATCTCGTTAACACTACGTGGTTGCAGGGAGATAACAGCTATACCAGCCCCTTTTAATTGATTTAACAACTCCGGTGCAGCACGTTCAATCATAGGTCTTACGAGAACAAGATCGGGAGCTGCAGCAATAAACTTTTCTGCATTATCACGATGACTGAATCTTTGTTTAGATAAAACTTCAGGAGGGAAAGTGTCACTTGCTGAAATACCGATTAACTCCTGTGCAGCACCAAGTGCTGTCAGGTTTTCTGTGTGAGCCGGGTAGAGAGAAATAATCCGTTTGTAATTTGTGTGAGGTTTTGCGGCGAACAAAATGGTGCAGAAAAGACCGGTGGAAATCGCAATTGTAAGGATAATAACACGTAATATTTGCAGCATCTTATTAATGGTATTTAAATTGAATTTCAGGGAAGCCCGTTATTGGATTTTGTGCAACAGATGCATTCACTGCAAAGACTGATTGTAGAAGATCTGTTGTGAAAATAGAATCCACGGTATCATGAGCATAAATCCGGCCATCTTTTAATACCAGACAATTATCACAAAAAGCAGCAGCAAGGTTCAGATCATGGATGGCAGCAATTACGGTGAGTCCGTTTTCTTTAACCCGTTTACGCATAACCTGCATAATGGCGATGGTGTGTTGAATGTCAAGATTTGCTGTTGCTTCATCAAGGATTAAGACTTCGGTTTCCTGGGCAAGGGCACGGGCCATAACAACTCTTTGTAATTCTCCGCCAGAGAGAGCAACAACAGGACGATTTTGTAAGTGGAGGATGTCCATGGTCTTCATTGCATGTTCAACAGTTTCATTATCATAACCGGATGGAGACGAAAAACGTGGAATGTGAGGATGGCGTCCCATGAGCACAACATCCTTTACCCGATACTCAAAATCCATGGAAAAGTGTTGGGGGACAAGGGCAAGTTTAGTGGCAAGCTCTTTTCTTGAGTAGTCAGATAAAGATTTGTTCTGGTATGAAATCGTTCCCGAAACTGGTGAAAGGGTTCCCATAAGTAATTCAAGCAGGGTGGATTTACCACTCCCATTTCCGCCGATTAAGCCATGGAATTTCCCTCTGCTTAGTTGTAAGTTTATGTTTTCAAGTACAAGACTCTTTTGGTATGCAAAAGAAAGAGCAGTTAGTTGGAAGAGACGTGTATTACTCATGTGTTCAGGGCCAACTGTTTTTTACGGAAAATATAACAGAAAAATGGTCCACCAATAAGTGAAGTAAGAACTCCGATGGGAATTTCAGAAGGGAGCCAGGCGCGGGTGATGGTATCAGCACCAAGGAGCAGGATGGCACCACCCAAAAAACAGGCAGGGAGAAGTATTCTGTTGTCAGGGCCCAAAATCATACGAAGAAGATGCGGGATTATAAGCCCTATAAATCCGATAATTCCAGATACCGAAACACAGATGGCAGTGATTAGGGACGCACAGACAAGAAGCATTTTTTTGACACGACCACTATCAACACCCAATGTATTTGCTGTTCGTTCTCCAAGTGCCATTATATTTAAATCACGTGCAAAATAAAGGGTGAACAGCAGACCGGGGAATACGATAACAGAGGTGGTGAGGACATCCATCCAGGTTCTTCCAACAAAACTCCCCATGAGCCAGAAGATGATGATAGATACCTGCTCATCTGCCAGATACTTAATAAACCCGATACCAGCCGAAAGTATGGCTGCAATGATAACACCTGAGAGAATAAGAGTATTTGAGGAAAGGCGGCTATCAGTTGAAGCCAGTGAAAAGACCCCGATCAGTGTTGCCATGGCCCCGATAAATGCAAAAATTGGAATGGAGAACCAGGCGGGGATAACAATGCCGAAAATCGTTAAAACAATTGCAAGGGATGCACCAAAAGCGGCCCCGGAGGAGATGCCCAACGTGTATGGGTCTGCAAGGGGGTTCAGAAGAATGGCCTGAAAGACTGCCCCTGCAACTGCAAGCCCACCACCAACAAGTGCTGATGTTAGAATTCGGGGAAGTCGTACTTCCATAACTACAAAAGGAAAGGTTGGGTTGATTCCGTATATTTCCAGGTCAAAAATTTTGGCCCATATTATTTCAATCACTTCCAATGGGGCAATTTTCAAGAATCCCATCCCGGTTGCAGCAATAATTGCCATGCAGAGAATGATGAATAAAACTCCAATGAGAAATAGAGGTTTTTTGCCGATCATAGTATAAGCAGGAATAGATGGAGTCACAGATAAGGATGCATGGAATTAATGGAAAAGTAATAGCTGAGATAGTCACTTTTGTCAATTGGCATAAATTGTGAAACATATTACTCTGGAAATGATTCCTGCTGCCTGCTAAAGTG
>CAMZLK010000069.1 GCA_947311475.1 uncultured Desulfocapsa sp. | reverse complement strand
TTTTACTTTTCTTTAGTTTGTGTTTGCAAATGGGTATATACTTCAGGTTAATTGTTTTGTCTGTTTCTGTTAAACAGCATAGCCTTTTGTATTCATAATGACTTAGCATATTCGATTTTAACCCAAGTTTCGGTGAAGCGTTCTCCAGTCCAACCCATTGAAATAAGATGCCTTCCATGAACTAAACAGTACTCTTTGCCGGATATTTTATTTCATTGAGTTTTATTTTTTCTTTGGCGCAGTGCAGTGGATCAAGCTCAAATTTATCTGCCAGCATGGTAAGGTAGATCATCACATCACCCACCTCTTCTGCAATATGCTTCCTGGTTGCGGCATCTACTTTACGGCTTTCTTCGCTACTCAACCACTGGAATATCTCTGTGAGCTCTGCAGTTTCTACGCTGAGAGCCATGGCAAGGTTTTTGGGGGTGTGAACGGACTGCCACTCTCTAATTGCTGCAAAGTTTCGAAGCTCTGTTCTTAATTTTTCCATGGGCGTTCTGTTTCTGTTGGTATTTCTTATTGGATTCTGGTATTTTTTGTTGTTTTATGTGACACAAGGTACCATTCCATCCTAAATTTTGGTAAACAGATCATTGAAGCTGGAAAAAATACCTTTTGGCTATACATTATACCATTTTTGTTTACATTAGATCCATAATTTTCAGGAGTCTGTCCCACCTGCTTTTTTTACTGCAAACAGGGTGGAGTTGGCTTTTATTTTATTTACGACACCATCGGGATTTTAACCTTTTTACGAGTTTATCATAGAGAAACAAATGAAAAATAACCTTCGTACTTGTCTGGCTGCTCTGTTGTTGTGCGTCTTACTGCTTCCCGGACTTTCTACTGCAAAATCGGATAATCCTTCCCAAATAGATGTATCCCGTAACAACCTGATCGGATACATGCTTAGCAAACAACTTCCTGTGATGCATTTCAGTGATAAGGTGATGGATGATGATCTTGCATTTGCGGCCTTTGACCTTTATTTGAAACAACTCGATTATCAAAAACGGTTTTTATTGCAATCGGATGTGGATAAGCTTTCCATTCTTGCTCCTGGCATTGATACAAATCTTTTAAATGGTACCATTATTTTGCCAGAAGTTGGTTGTAAGCTATTGAATACCCGAATTGGAGAGGTAGAAAAGATAACAAAGGAACTTCTGGACAGGGGGTTTGATTATAATCGGGATGAAAAGTATGAAACAGATCCTGAAAAACTGAAATATGCAACCAGCCTGAGCGATCTGTCCGAGCGCTGGAGACGAACCCTCAAAGGGCAGATAATTTCCCGTTATCTTGATCTGGTTGAGGAGCAGCAAAACGAGCAGAAAAAGAAGGAAGGGGTGGAAGTAGAGAAGAAAAAAAGTGAAAAGGAATTGTGGGCAGAAGCTGAGGAAAAAATAGCTAAACGTAACAGAAATTTCTTTAATCGTTTGCGCCAGGAGACAAAACAGGATCATTATGATCGTTTTTTTAATGCTGTAGCAAGAGCTTTTGATCCCCATACAAATTATATGCCGCCTGCCAATAAGGAGGATTTTGATATTCATATGCGGGGAAGCCTGGAAGGTATCGGTGCGTTACTTCGTGAAGAGGATGGGTATATCAAGGTCGTTAGTATTATTCCGGGTTCCGCTTCATTCCGTCAAGGACGCCTTCATGCGGAAGATATCATTCTTGAAGTTGGTCAGGGAGATAAGGAAGCTGTTGAAATAACTGATATGCGTTTGCGTGATGCTGTGCGGCTTATTCGTGGGCCCAAGGGGTCTGAGGTTCGCCTGACGATTAAAAGGCCCGATGGTGCCAAAGAGATGATCCCCATTCAGCGTGATGTGGTGCAGATTGAAGAAACTTTTGTCAAATCCACACTTCTTGAAGGCTCTGGTGGTGAGAAAATTGGCTATGTGATGATTCCCAGTTTTTATCGTGATTTTGAAAAAACCAGGAATGGTTCCAATGCCAGAAATTCCACAGATGATACTCGTATTGCCATTGAAGGCCTGAAGAAACAGGGAATCTCAGGGCTCATTCTTGATCTTCGAAATGATGGCGGAGGATCACTTATGGATGCTGTTGATACCACCGGCCTGTTTATTAAATTCGGGCCTGTGGTTCAGGTAAAAAACAGCTATGGAAATAAACGGGTGCTCAGTGATGATGACACTTCCATTACCTGGGACGGACCTTTACTTGTACTTGTGAATCAATTTTCTGCGTCAGCTTCGGAAATTCTTGCAGCAGCTCTTCAGGATTATGGGCGGGCAGTAATAGTGGGTGGGGCTCATACCCATGGCAAGGGTACTGTTCAGACGCTTTTGAATATGAACGATAATATCCCGCTCCTGCATCTTAGAAGGTATGAAGACCTTGGCGCCTTAAAAGTTACCATCCAGAAATTTTACAGGGTGAATGGTGGCTCTACTCAATATAAAGGTGTGGAGCCTGATATCGTTTTACCGAGTCTTTTTCAGCACCTTAAATCTGGTGAGCAGTATCTGGATAATTCTCTTCCCTGGGATCAGGTAGAGCCGGTTCCATACGAGAAGAGTGGCTTGGCATCCTTTGACGTTGATGCTCTTCTTGTAAAATCACAAAAACGTGTAGCGAATGACGATGGTTTACAGGCCATTGCTGATGAAGCGGCAAAAGCATCTGAACGAGCAAAACAGACGAGTATATCACTGAAATTTTCTGATATGAAGAATAAGAGAGAGGAAGCCAGAGTCGCACGTGAAAAAATTGGAGCACACTATTTAAAGTATCGTGAAGAGCAGGATGCGAACCATGGAAATGTGGCTGGTTCCCGTTCGGATCCAGAGAAGGATAAAGAGAGGTGGAAAGAAGAAGTTAAAGAAGATCCTTATATTGTTGAGTCTCTTCATATCCTTGCAGGCATCTAGGTAAAAGGCCTCATTTTTTGAAAGGGATCTATTTAAAAAAATTCTTGATTAACAAAAGAAAAAATGCTAAATCTCGAACCGTTATGAATGGTTATTCATTCAATCGGTTGTTTTTTTAAGAGGGTTGAGACACGATGGATCTTGCTGAAGCATTTCGTAATTATGAGGACAAGATAGTAGATCAATGGGTTGATTATACTTTATCATCATACAAATCATCCACATTTTTTAAAAAAGCACCCGACAAGTTTTCCAATCCGGTTGGGGGAAATACCCGAGAATCTTTGGGAAAGTTGTTTAAGCTTCTCACCAAAAACGCCAATCCCGAAGAGTTTATTGTTCCACTTGATCAAATCATGCGTATCCGTTCCATACAGGAGTTCTCAGCTTCTGAGGCAGTGGGTCCAATATATGCTGTAAAGCATATCACACGAGAAATATTGGCAAAGGACTCAGAACGTAAGCAGTTTATCGCTGATCTCTATGATTTTGAATTTAATGTAGATCTGGCTGTCCTTGCTGCCTTTGATTTGTATTCACAATGCCGCGAACGCTTGTACAAAGTTAGAATTAAAGAAATTAAAAGCGGCAGCATTATTCTTACCGACAGCAAGTGTCCTTCGAACTTGCTCCGAAAAGATAAAGGTGATCCTGTTAACTTTCCCGTTTAGTGCCTGTGATAAGACACTAATGCTCATTAGGAGGGGTGAAAAGGGGGCCTGGCAAAGTATGCACCAGGTTTAGTTAACAGAATTGCCAAGAGTAATTAACAGGATTTTGTCCCGGTTCAGGGGAAACTGCCGGGTGGATGTCCTAACGCGGATAAACCGCAAGTAAGTGCCTTGTTGCCTATGCCAATAATTTGAGTTTGAAACACTTTTGATTTTCTTGTTTTTATTACAGCTTTTCAGGAGTAAGGCACT
>CAMZLK010000068.1 GCA_947311475.1 uncultured Desulfocapsa sp. | reverse complement strand
TAAAAAACGGATATCATTAACTGTTATCTCTTCCGCTTTTATAACGAAATCGTCCCGATAGATTTTTTCTATTCTGGTACTAAGAATGGGATCAGCAAGAATACACCCCCCAGCCGGTGCCGGAAAATCTATAATGCCATATTCTTTTGCAAGTTTTATCTGTCTTGCTCGCCCACGACCGCTGAAATTAAGAAGCTTTTCCCTGTCAATCCAGCCTTCAGTTTCAGCAATTGTCGGATCCATAAGTTTGGCAGAAAGGGGACGCAGCAAAAGCCCGTCATTGTCCGAGTCACGTTCAATAACCCGCAGTGTATCACGTCGCTGAGACATGGGACGTTGCCCAAGAACCTCACCACTTATCAAAAAAGATGCACCATATTCAGCCATCATTTCCTTAGCCCGGGTAAACATAAGGATTTTACAATCAATGCAGGGATTAAAATTTTTCCCAAACCCATGTGATGGGTTATGCAACAGATCAAGATAGTTATGGCTTAAATCATGGAAAATTACTTCAATTCCATATTTATCCATGACTTCCTTTTTATATTTGTCGGGATCATCAAGCAATTCATAATCAAAAAATGGGGTGACAAATTTCACAGCCAAAACCCGTACACCTAATGAAGCCACAAGTTTTGTTGCAAGGATGGAATCCAAACCACCTGAAAAAAGAGCAATTGCTGTTACCTGTTTCATGCTACTGCCCTTCCTTTTGCCAATAACTCTTCTGCCCAGGCACGTGTTTGATCAGTAACTGATTCACCTGCCAACATCCTGCTCACTTCATCAACACGTTGCTCAGGTTCGAGCAGGTTTATTCCTGATTGGGTGCGTCCATCTTCAACGCCTTTTTCCACAAGGAAATGAGTGGTTCCGCGAGCCGCAATCTGCGGTAAATGGGTAATACAAAAAACCTGATGATGGGAGGAAAGTTCCTGAATTTTTCTGGCAACAGCCTCAGCTGCCTCTCCACCAATTCCAGCATCGACTTCGTCAAAGATAACAGTTTCCACCATATCTTTTTTTGCAAGCAAACATTTAAAGGCAAGCATCAACCGGGAAAGCTCACCACCAGATGCAACCTTTACGAGGGGCCGTGGTGGCTCACCAGGATTTGCCGAGAAAAAGAATTCTACCTTATCCCAGCCATTCTGTCGCAACGCTGCTGCATCATTGGCGTGCTCCTGAAAATGCACTTCGAGGCCCGATTGGTTAAAAGCGAGGGAAGCAAGCTCTTTTTTCATGGACTTTTCAAGCTTTTCTGCTGTTTTTTTTCGCCTCTTTGTAAGAATTCCCGCCTGAGCACAGAGTTCTTTTTCAAGGGAGGCGACTTCTGCTTCACAAACACTCACTGCCTGATCCAAGTTCTTTATTTGCTGAAGTTCAGATGCAGCATCTTCTGCAAAACTGATCACAAGTTCAAGACTGTTTCCATATTTTCTTTTGAGGCCCTGCAGTTCATTTAAACGCTCGTTAACCTCTTCCAGTCTATATGGATCATTATTCAAAGAATCGCTGTATTCACGAAGTTTCACAACCAGATCTTCGGCCTGATAACTAAATCCAGCAAGTTCGGCTGCAAGTTCTTTTGCATCGGCATCAACCTCTGCAACCTGGCTCATATCCATGCGAATCTGAGTTAAGCCATCAAGCAGAGAATGCTCCATAAGTTTATGGGATTTTCTACTTATTTTTATTAGCATATCAGCACTTTTCAGTCGTTTCTTTTCTTCGCTGAGCAATTCGTCTTCCCCTGGAACCGGATCCACATCCCGAATCTCGTCTACCTGATACTTCAAAAAATCTTTTCGTTGTTCTTTTTCCTGTTCCTGTACTTGAAGATGTTCCAACTTTTGCCGTTTTTCCTGCCACTTATTGAAAAGCTCATCAAACTGTTTTCTAAGGGGCCAGGTCTCCCCCATGGTATCAAGAAAGTCCAAATGAAGCCCAGGTTGCAACAGTTGTTGATGATCATGTTGGCTCGCCACATTCAGTAGATTGACAGCAAGTTCTGCAGCCATCCTGGCAGTGGCGGGAGAACCATTGATATACATTCTGCTTCTCCCCTGCTTGCTCACCACTCTCTTCATGACGAGTGCTTCATCAACCTCTATTCCCTGCTTTTGAAACAGACCATGCAATATCACGTTGTCTGCAGTAACCTCAAAAAGTGCCTCAACCGTGCAATGCTCGGATCCGTTACGAATCCAGTCGGTGGAAGCCCTGCCTCCAGTGAGAAGATGAATTGCACGGAGCATGATTGATTTTCCGGCACCAGTCTCCCCTGTCATCACAACCAGACCATTCCCGCCATTCCCGCAGAGATCAAGATGAAGGCTTTCGATCAACGCGAGATTTTCAATTTTTAATTCACAGAGCATGGGCTAATTCAGATCACCTCTATACATATCATATTTCATTTACCATCAAACTTGACGATGCCGGTAAACAAGAGTATTTTATTATTCCAGCGTGTCTACTTTTATCCTTTAATTGGAATGATATATTCATTATGCCAACTCAAATTGTTGTCCTCAGTGCAAGCCTTGAAGACTATATTGAGGCTATTTACCATATCATCACCAAAAAACATGTCGCTCGCAGTAAAGATATTGCAACCTGCCTGAATGTGAGTAGAGCATCGGTCACAGAAGCTCTGCGAACCCTCTCAAAGAAAAGGCTCATTTACTATGCTCCTTACGAGCCCATCACCCTCACGCCCATTGGTAAAACCACCGCAGAGGATGTGATTTTTCGCCACGATGCCTTAAAACGATTTTTTATCGAAGTCTTGGCCATTGCCCCGGAGATAGCAGAAGTAGGTGCCTGTAAAGTAGAACATGCTGCCCCCCCGGAAGTCATCAAGCGAATGATTGCTTTTATTGATTTTCTAAAAGTTTGCCCAAGGGGTGGCGAAGACCTTCTTAAAGGCTTTGCCGACTATTGCGAGCATGGTACCACTAGAAATGATTGTGGCAAGTGTATCTCCTCCTGCAGTTTACAAACAGGCAAGTAGCAAAATCCTCATCTGCCTCACTTAAGCCTTTATTAAAGAAATGATTTCACCATCATCCGGAAAGCGACTCAGCGCCTTCTTGGAAAAAATCTTATTCCCATCAACTACAACTTCATAAACGCCACCTTCGGAGGCAATCAGTTCCACATCAGCATCAAATTCTGTTTTTAGTTCATCTTCCAAACTGGAAGCGCGGGGTTTATAATTTCACTTCGTACAATATTCAATTGAAATCTTCACACTAACTCTCCTTAGGAGCCGTCCGGAAATAAGTTGGACAATATCGTACTCAGATTCAGGTCAGGTTTATTCGATCTGATTGAACAAAACCGCAAGCGTAGTGCGCTACGCTGAGGATTTTGTGATTGAAGATCGAACAAAGATGACCTGAATCTGAGCACGATATTGTCCAACTTATTTCCGGACGGCTCCTAAGGAGAGTTAGTGTGAAGATTTCAATTGAATATTGTACGAAGTGAAATTATAAGCCCCGCGCTTCCAGTTTGGAAGATGAACTAAAAACAGAATTTGAT
>CAMZLK010000067.1 GCA_947311475.1 uncultured Desulfocapsa sp. | reverse complement strand
TACGTAATGTTACGCAAAAAATGCGTAAGCTCAGTTTCAATGTACGTGCAGTGTTCGACTACTTGAAAATGACACAAAATTCCTGTCCAGATTCAACTTGTTAAAAGTTAGCATAAATTTACCGTGGCAGTTTATCTGCGTTATAATCTTTTCAGCGTACTAATAAGGTACGTTGAAAAGATTATAAATTTGCAGTCACGAAGAAGATGAAGAGTTTTTACGAGTCCATCATTATTTTACTCTCACATCTTCCAGGGAGTCTACGCAACCTGTTTTTATTGCAGGAATTATGAAGAAAGGCGCTACATTCCAAGCCTGGCCAATTCCTTTTCCTGCCTTATGGCACAGGCTTTTATGAAAGCACCTTCTTTTCCGTGTTTTCGGATGGATACTGATGTTTTTCCCTGCTTACCCTTGGTTGTAACCCAACTCACTTCATAGCGATTGAAATTATCATTAAGTCGAACCCCAACAACGCCAGTCCCGGAGTTACTCACAGTTACCAGGTGTTTATCGGTTCGTATTTTACCAAGTTTTTTTTCAGTTGTGTCACGCCAGGCAATGGCTGAAAGAAGGCTTGAATAGCGTCCACCACATTTTTTATCAGAAAAGAATTTTGAATGTGTCTTCCCCTGAAACCGTACACGCACGTACCAGCCATGTGTACGTTTAGATTCCTGATCAATCCTGGCAATGTCCTTCTGCTTTTTAAGCATAAACTTTTGCTGTTTCTCTTTATCCATGATGCGTCCTCTCTTCATTCTCATTTAATTCTATATGGATTTATTCTATAAAATATATTTTTATTAAAGAGCTATCTATAACAGCACAGTCAGTCGAACAGGAAAACACTATATGAATATAGTATTGATCTTAGATAATAAATTACTACATGCAGAAATAGAACAAGTCAACAATTATTAGTTCCTGATACTGCTCACCCCATCAACGTTAACAGGTTAACGGTAATTGTTAATCAGGCTAAAACTGTGTTACCTAACAACTCTTCCCCAAAAAGTGTTAAGCTATCATGCAATTACAACAAAATATTTTTTCCGAATTTTGCAAAACCATATCGCAACTACGTTCAGATAACGGATGTTTGTGGGACATAAAACAAACAAACCTTTCTCTTAAAAGATATCTCAGAGAGGAGCATAATGAACTTATTTCTGCTATAAACGAAGATAACCCTGCTCATATCTGTGAAGAGATTGGAGATGTCCTGTTTCTCCTCGTACTTCTTGCTCAAATAAATTCAGAAAAAGGTATCTTCTCCATCGATGACGTTATAAATGGTATCAACGATAAAATGATAAGAAGACATCCCCACGTCTTTGCAGGAGGCCCAAATGGAGATGAAGAATTCCTTAAAAAACAGTGGCAGGAAATAAAATTTCAGGAGAAGAAAAAAAAATAAATTGACACAAGGCTTTACTCAAGGTATTTTTCTCTGTTCTTAATTAGAGATACGTCAAAAACGTATTACTGTTTCATATTGAATGGAACAGTACCTCTTCGCTCTTACCTCGTAACGGTAAGGGCCAAAACCGGAGAATAATTCTCCACATCATGAGTCCACGAGGAGGAACTTATGCGCAGGTACGAAACGATCTACATCCTTCGCCCAACATTGAGCGAAGATGAGGTCAATGCAATTATCGAGAGTACAGATTCTGTTTTAACCGGTGGTAATGGTCAAATTATCTCCATTGATAAATGGGGAATACGCACCCTTGCCTATCTGATTCAAAAGGAAACACAGGGTTATTATATTTACTGTGACTATGCTACAGAGCCTGGTAACGTCACAGAAATGGAACGTAAATTCAGAATTGATGAGTCCGTCATGAAATACATGACAGTTAAACTTAGTGATTCCATTGATTCCGATGGCATTGAAGCCGCTCGTGGAGAATACGAAGCTGCTGTTGTTGCTGCCGCAGAAGCTGCCGCTGAAGCTGAAAAACTCGAAGAAGAGCAGAACAAGCCCAAACCGGAAGTCACTGAAAAGAAGGAAGCTACTCCCGAAACTGTCAAAGAAACAGATGATAGTGAAGAAAATAACGAAACGAAAAGTGACTGATAGCACATTCCATTCAGGAGAATACAATGCCCCCCAAAAAAAGAATATTTCAAAGAAAAAGAGTTTGTCGTTTCTGTACTGATAAGGAAATGAGCATCGACTATAAAGATCCAAAAACTCTTCGTAATTTCATTACTGAGCGTGGAAAAATTATTCCACGTCGTATTTACGGAACCTGCGCTTCACACCAGAGGCAACTCTGTGAAGCCATTAAACGTGCTCGTCAGATCGCGCTACTTCCATACTCAGGCGCTACCCAAAGGTGATTCTGCCGAGTAAGGTTGTAAGTTAGTGAACATGGATGAGGAGAAAGCAGGAAATATAAAGTATGTACAGCATATTTTATTTGTCACAGCCATTATTCTTCTTCCCGGTTTGCTTGGAGCCTTATTTGCTTGGGTGCAGGGGCTTCTCCCACTTTTAATCTTTTATTATCTTAAACGATACGGAAGAAACAGAGGCAAAAAATACATCCTTGTTGGATGTGTACTTGCATGTTTTGCAGGATTGGCTTTTCAAATATTGGAACAACTGTTGTTTTCGCTTACTTTAATACCCATGGGTTTTATTCTTGCAGACTCCACTGATAACGGAGACTCAATCAACCTAGCCGGTATTAAAGGGGTACTGACTCTCGCCGGATCCTGGGTTTTGGTTACAACCATTCTCACTTTTGGTCTGGAGCAGCATCCATATGTTCTTTTGATTAATTCACTTAACCAGGGAATGGATGAAGCAATAAGATATTACAAGACAAACAGCTCAGTACCAGCTGAGACCTTGTATTTACTTGAACAGACTTTTATCCAAATGAAGATCTGGATCCCTAAAGTAATGCCTGGCATATTAACCTGTGTTACGGTTTTGATTACCTGGTTTACCATGGCAATAGGGAACAGAATGCTTCACAAGAACACCGGATCAGGCCCGTGGCCTGAATACAGGTTTTGGATTCTACCGGAACGATTGGTCTGGATTTTAATTGTTTCAGCAATATTTGTCGTAATACCTATGGAGCCGGGCAGAACCATCGGAACAAATGTTCTTTTGGTGAGTGGTCTTTTATATTGCTTTCAAGGTATCTCAATCATGCTGTTCTATTTTGCGAAATGGAATGTACCTTTATTTTTGCGTACTTTGGTTTATGTGCTTCTTTTTTTTCAGACTTTTGGAGTTATTTTTCTGGGAATTCTTGGAGTAGCAGATGTATGGTTTAATATAAGAAAATTAAACATGATGGATTCGTAAAAATTCTCCATCTACATTACAAGTACATAATAAGACAACAAATTGGTTTAATTGCCCGCACCGAACAGGAAAATGAATATAAAATAGAGCCTTTGTGTAAATGCACAGAGGTTCTGTACGAATGAAGTTAAGGAGACTACAATGGAAGTTATATTAAAAGAAACCATAGACACCCTCGGCAGGGAAGGCGATATCGTCAATGTAAAGGCCGGATATGGGCGTAATTACCTTCTCCCTCAACAAAAAGCTGTTGCTGCAAGTGCCGCTAATGTTGCTGTTTTTGAGAAGAACCAGGCTGAAATCCAGGCCCGCATAGATGCTGAGACCAAGGCTGCCGATGCTCTTGCAAAAAAACTCGCTGGCACAACTCTCACCATTGCCATGCTTACCGGTGATGAAGAAAGACTTTTTGGTTCGGTAACCTCAAGCGATATTTCCAAGAAACTTGCTGATGATACCAGTGTTGAAATTGACAAGAAAAGCATACTCCTCCAGGAACCAATTAAAGAACTTGGAGAGAGTACAGTCACAGTAAAGGTTGGCTTTCAAACAACCGTCGATATTACCATAGCGATTGTCCCTCTTGACGAAAATGAGGCCGCCTGAACAGTACCAGTATGAAAGTACTGTCGTTTTTCTTTGTTAATTAATGGATCATAATTGATGGACTCGTAAAAAGGTCAAAAATGGGATGGACTTGTAAAAAACTTCATATCCGAGGCACGGAAATTTATAATCTTTCAGCGTACTAAGGTGCGTTGCAAAGATTGTAAATTTGCAGTAACGAAGGAGATGGAGATTTTTTACGAGTCCATCATAATTAACAAATACCAACACACTGTCAGGGCAAACGTCTTGCACAGTGTGTTGTCATTTTAAGCAGATTTTTTTTAATTCTTTAGTGCCTTACTCCTGAAAAACTGTAATAATAAAACAGGTAGCGAAGACTCCGAGAAAATCAAAAGTGTTTCAAACTCAAATTATTAGCATAAGCAGCAAGGCACTTACTTGCGGTTTATCCGCGTTAGCTTTTTGGTGGCTGCCATGAACCAAACCACTCCAGATTCACCACCTCTTGCAGCCCATGCCGGCAGGATTCCGCCCCAAAACACTGAAGCGGAGCAATCCGTTCTAGGCACGATTCTTCTTACTGATCATTCCCTTTCATCAGTTCTTGAACTTCTTGTAAGTGATGATTTTTATAAAGACAGCCATAAGCTAATCTTTGAAGCTATGATTGTGCTTTTTGAAAAGAATGAACCTCAGGATATTATAACTGTATCCAACCATCTGAAAGATCAAAACAGTCTTGAGAATGCAGGAGGTGTTGGCTATCTTGCAACCCTTACATCCATTGTTCCTGTGACTTCAAATCTCACTTATTACGCTAAAATAATTCGTCAGAAGGCAGTTCTTAGAAATCTTATCTCTGTTAATACGGAGATTGCCAGTCGCTGCTATGAAGAACAAGGTGAAATTGATACGCTTGTCGATGAAGCGGAACAAGCCATTTTTGAAATAGCGCGCAGCAAATCGAATCAAAGCTTCACACCATTAAAACGTATTATCCCCGGAGCATTTGAAACGGTCGAACAACTCTATAAGCGTAAAGAACTTATCACCGGCGTTCCAACCGGATTCACGGAACTCGATAAAATGACAGCTGGTTTGCAGCCATCTGATCTGATCATCCTTGCAGGTCGACCTTCCATGGGTAAAACTGCTTTTGCCATGAATATTGCCCAAAATGCAGCACTTCTAGATAAAACCGGCGTTGCAATATTCAGCCTGGAGATGTCAAAAGAACAACTTGCCATGCGGTTGCTCTGCTCTGCTGGTCATATCGATTCACAACGGGTACGAACAGGTAAACTTCATAACGATGACTGGCCCAAACTTACTCGCGCAGTTGGAATGCTCACTGAAGCACCGATGTATATAGATGATACCCCTGCCATTTCAGTACTTGAGATGCGAGCTAAGGTTCGTCGGCTTGCTGCACAGCATCCTCTTGGAATGATTATTGTCGATTATCTGCAACTCATGCGAGGTAGAAATTCATCGGAAAACCGCACCCAGGAGATCAGTGAAATTTCAAGATCATTGAAGGCCATGGCTAAAGAACTTAAAGTTCCGGTAATCGCACTTTCTCAATTAAATCGTAGCCTGGAAAGCAGAACCGATAAACGACCGATGATGTCTGATCTTCGTGAATCTGGTGCCATAGAGCAGGACGCTGATGTTATCTGCTTTATTTATCGAGATGAAGTATACAATAAAGCAGAAGACAATCCCAATATTGGCATCTCTGAAATCATAATTGGTAAACAGAGAAATGGACCAACCGGTACAGTCAAATTGACATTCATCAAAGAGTTCACTATGTTTGAAAACCTCAGTGCCTATGATGAACCAGAAGGTCTTCCGCCAGAATAAAACACACCTTTCCCATTAAGCTATTAAGTAAGAGGCCCACCCGACATGTCCGCACAAGATCCACAAATAATATATGATTTTAAATCCATAGAAGAAAAATGGCAGAACAGTTGGCTCAGTAATGCAACGTATAAAATCAGCCCTGATAGCGATAAGGAAAAGTATTATGTATTGGAAATGTTTCCTTATCCATCCGGTCGTATTCATATGGGGCATGTTCGAAACTATTCCATAGGGGATGTTGTTGCCCGTTACAAACGCTTTCGAGGATTTAATGTTTTACACCCAATGGGTTGGGATTCCTTTGGCTTACCTGCTGAAAATGCTGCAATAAAAAACGATACCCACCCTGCCCGCTGGACATACGACAATATAGATTATATGCGTAATCAATTACGCAAACTTGGGCTCTCTTATGATTGGGATCGGGAAATCGCAACGTGTAATCCGAAATATTATAAATGGGAACAACAGATCTTTCTTGAAATGTATGAAAAAGATCTGGTTTACCAAAAAACCACAACCGTAAACTGGTGTGAGACCTGTCATACAGTTCTTGCAAACGAACAAGTTATTGAAGGGACATGCTGGCGTTGCGACGAACTTGTAGAGGCCAGAAAAATGAATGGCTGGTTCTTCAAAATTACGGAATATGCCGAAGAACTTCTTACAGATCTTGACAAACTTAGTGGCTGGCCCGAGAAAGTTGTCACCATGCAACGTAACTGGATAGGTAAATCCACAGGCCTGCAATGTGATTTTGAAGTTGTTGGACTTGACGAGAAACTCTCAATTTTCACGACCAGACCTGACACCATTTTTGGTGTCACTTTTATGTCCATAGCACCTGAGCATCCTCTCCTCGAGTCTTTATTGGAAAACAATCCACAAGAATTAAAAATCCGAGATTTTATCACAAAGATTATTACAGAAAAACAGCAACAATCAAACCAGGATGTTGTCGAAAAAGAAGGGATCGCCACAGGGTGTTTCTGTATCAACCCATATAATGGCGATGAAATACCCATTTACGTGGCAAACTTTGTTCTTATGGGGTACGGAACCGGCGCTGTTATGGCAGTACCTGCACATGACCAGAGAGATTTTGAGTTTGCCAGGAAATACAACCTTTCAATAAAACCTGTTGTTATTCCAGAGGACACACCATTAAATGGAAAAACAATGGTGGAAGCCTCTACTGCACCTGGTGTTCTTGCTGATTCTGGCGATTTTACAGGTATCGATTCAAAGAGTGCCAAACAGGCCATCATCGACTTTGCAAAATCAAACAACTTTGGAGATTCTCATATAACGTATCGCCTGCGTGACTGGGGCATATCCAGACAACGCTACTGGGGTGCTCCAATCCCCATGGTTCAATGCGAAAAGTGTGGAGTTCAGGCCGTTCCTGTTGACCAGCTTCCGGTCACCCTTCCTGAAGATCGTGGCTCCCAGCAAAATGATTGTGCTCCCCTGCACCAAAGAACTTCCTTTATTGAAACCAGTTGTCCTAAATGTGGTGGAAAAGCTAGAAGAGAAACAGACACCATGGACACCTTTGTTGAATCATCCTGGTATTTTGCACGGTATACCAGTCCTCGCTTCACCGAGGCCCCACTGAACAAAAAAGAAGCTTCACACTGGCTACCGGTTGACCAGTATATAGGCGGGGTTGAACATGCCATACTCCATCTTCTTTACTCCCGTTTTTTTACTAAGGTTCTGCGAGATCTTGGCTATCTTGACATCGATGAACCTTTTACGAATCTACTTACCCAGGGGATGGTCATAAAAGATGGTTCGAAAATGTCTAAATCCAAAGGAAATGTTGTTGACCCAAGTGATCTTATTGGTGAATATGGCGCTGATACAACAAGACTTTTTTCCCTTTTTGCCGCACCTCCAGAAAAAGATCTTGAATGGAATCCCAAGGGTGTTGAAGGCTGCCACAGATTTCTTAATCGTATCTTTCGATTTGTCCAGACCCATTTAAATACAATTTCAGGCGATCACGAAGAATTCCCTGCAACCTTAAATCCATCAGAACGTGAACTGCACCGGAAAACCCACCAGACCATCAAGCGGGTAACCGGCAACATAGAGCACAACTTTCATTTCAACACTGCCATAAGTGCAGTAATGGAACTGTTCAATACACTATCCGGACTCACTGGTGGAAAAAAGAAGGATGAGATTGCGGCCCCTTTTCTCTCTGAAGCCGTAGATGCTATTCTTATACTTCTCTGCCCGATGGTTCCCCATTTTTGTTCTGAGTTGTGGACAACCGTTTATGGTGAGACGAAATCGATCGAAACCATACCATGGCCGACATGGGATGAAGAGGCTGCCAAAGAAGACGAACTCACCATCGTTATCCAGGTTCGAGGAAAAGTACGATCGCGTCTTCAGGTTCCTGCAGATATTGATGATGCCACTATCGAAACACTTGCTTTAAAAGATGAAAATGCATTGAAATTTATTGGCGATGCCGCAATCAAAAAAGTTATTGTTGTAAAGAAGAAACTTGTTAATATTGTTATTTGAGGATAGCATCCTTGGTAAATATGTGGTTATTTGACACATAATAAAAAAATAAACAGAACTCAACTTAGCCATTGTGGAGCAATAAATTGAAAATCAGAATAATTCTTCTCCCATCTCTACTTGTTGTTATTTTTCTTCTCGCCTCGTGCGGTTATCGAAACCCCTATGTTTATTCCGGCCCTGATCGTGATCTTTACATTACCACCTGGCATAACAGAACCAATGACCTCCTCCTCGATGCAAAGATTTATCAATCTCTGGTTCGATGGTATCAAAAATCCGGGTCAATAAGGGTTACCAAACAAAAGACGGGCGCACAGCTTATCCTTGCCGGTGAAATTGTCTCCATTGATCTGCCAAGTCTTACTTATGGTGGCGGAAACAATGCGACAGAAGTTAAAGTCATGCTCACAGTTCGCTATATCTTAAAAGATATTGAGAGTGGAAAAGTTCTGATGGAAGTTGGTAATGAAGTCTGGACAGAAGAGTATAAAGTAGGTGAAAGCTCATCTGCAAATTCCGATAACGAAAAAGAAGCCCTTGAAACTATCATTGATGATCTATCCCAAAAGATCTACATTAAGACACTTAGTGAACTCTCAAAATAGACAAAACTCTTAATGGTTGCTTCCATATAATTTGTACCGCAAAACAACCTGGCAGAACCAAAAAAGCCCGTTCCATTTGGAACGGGCTTTTTTGGGTTCAATCTTTTCCTATCTATCCAAGCATGGATTTCACCTTAGCTGCAATTGACTTACCGTCAAGCCCTTGACTTGCATAAAGCTCCGATGGTTTTCCGGATCCTCCATAGTGAGCGACCCCTGCACGCTGAAAGCGTATTGCTTTACCAGCTTCGGCCAGTACGGTTCCAACCATACTTCCTAAACCAGTATCAACGTGATGATCTTCCACTGTCAAAATCACTCCGCTCTCAGCTGCACTTAAAATTGCTTCCTTATCAAGGGGAATAAGAGAGGCCATGTTCAATACAGCCACTGAGTGCCCGGCCTCTTTCAACAATTCCCATGCTTCCATAACTGCAGGGATCACAGCACCATAGGAGATAATTGTAGCCTCATTTCCAGATCGTAGTAAATCTGCTTTGCCAGGCTTAAATGTATAGGCGGCATCAAAAAAAGCAGTCCCATCTTCTTTGGTGACCATTCCCATTTTGGACCGTCCCATCCCAACAAAAACATTTCCCGGCACAGTCGCTATATATCGTATTATGCGGTCTGTCTGATTAGGATCCGCTGGCATGAAGACCGAAGATCGGTAAAAGTTTCTAAATAAACCGAGATAATCAATGCACTGATGGGTTGGGCCATCTTCCCCAACATCAAGCCCTACATGGGTAGCCACAACCTTTACACCGGCATGGTTAAAGTCATTCAATCTTGTTTGATTATACACTTCTGATACGGCAAACGCGCCAAAGGTACTAAAGAAAGTAACAAGTCCAAGGCTTGCAAGCCCTCCAGCCATAGTGGCAGAGTGGTGTTCCTGAATACCTGCTTCAATGTAGGCTTTGGGAGAATGCTTATGAAAACCTCCCATTTTAACAGATCCTTCAAGGTCACAGGAAATCCCTGCAATTTTAATTTTGCCATCACTATTATTTGCTTCAGCAAGCCCTAATAAAGCATTGCCATAGGCAGAACGGTTGTCAAGCGTAGTTCCTGCTTCATAAACTATTGGATCACCACCATTAATTGTAACATCTGGAGTGACATAGGCTTGAATGGTATCTGTTCCCACAGGATTCTCCCGAAGAGCGTTCCATTTATCAAATTCATCATCCACACCAAGCTCCTGCATAGCCTTGGATAGAGACTCGCGATCAAGTGTTGAGCCATGATATTTCGCAACATTCTCCATAAAAGAGATACCTTTACCCATAGTTGTACGGGATATTATAACTGTTGGTACCCCATCCTTTTTCTGGTAGGCTCTACAAAAAGTTTGAAAGTATGCATTACAATCATGCCCATCCTCCATATAATTCACATCCCAGTTATTCGTTGAATAAAGCGACCGAATTGATTGAGGCATTACTTCTTCCGTTGTTCCGCAAATCTGTAAATGATTTCTATCTACTACAACGATCAGGTTGTCCAGCTTGTATTTTGAAGCATAGCGAATGGCCTCGACAATCTGGCCTTTTTGGTGTTCACCATCTCCCATAAATACGATAACCTGATTGGGTTTATCCTGGATTTTAAAACCATGCGCAAGCCCAACAGCAGTTGAAAGGCCCTGACCAAGATTACCGGTATCCCATTCAACACCAGGTACAATACGTTCAACATGGCCGGGAAAGCCTGAACCGGTTCGGCGAAAACCAGTAAGGAAATCATCCTCTTTAAAATAGCCATATTCTGAAAGTGTAGAGTACACACCAGGGGAAATGTGGCCAATACTCATAATGACCCTGTCACGTTCATCCATTGAAGGGTCTTTGGCATCATGTCGAATACAACCATAAGTAACAAGGAGATTATCCAAGGTTGAAAGGGAACCACCGGGATGTCCTGATCCTGCAAGACTGGTAGAAAGAAGAATGTTTTTAGTACAGCGCACGCGCATTTGCTGCAATGTGCTCAACTCCTCACTGGACAATTCATTGGATTGCATAGTAAGTTGCAAGGTCATTTGAGTCTCCATGAAATAATGGGTAATCTGTCTTGGAATGACAGGTGAAAAAAACGTTTAATATATAAGAATAATAAACTCGTAAAAAGGTTAAAATCTCGATGGCTAAGTAAAAAGCTTCATATGCGAGGCGCACATTTTTTTTAATTTTGGCGTACTAAGGTACGTTGAAATTAAACAAAAAATCAAGCAACGAAGCAGATGAAAAGATTTAACAACGCCATCGAGATTTTAACCTTTATACGAGTTTATTAT
>CAMZLK010000066.1 GCA_947311475.1 uncultured Desulfocapsa sp. | reverse complement strand
TTTGTATAGAGTCGGCAATCCTTTTTTCTCCGTCATCCGGGCCACAGTTAATAATTTGTATGGTGGTACACATGTGGTGTGATCGTTTTTTGGTGAAAAGAGTTTCAGGTCAATCCCATGATAGATACAATGGATTGGAGTACCAAGACCCTCTGCTATCCCCTCAAGATACTTGCGATTATAATCAGTACAGGTAATAACAAATTTTGCCAGCCGAATTTTTTCACGTAGTTGTTTCGGGTTTGAGGTGTAGATATCTTTTGCATGTGCTGTAAAACTGAACGTTTTCTCAGAAAGCAGAGCCGCAAACATGGTAACAGATGTGGGTGAATGGGCAAAATGTCCATGAAGGTGGGTAAGGGATTTGTCTTTTAATAGATGTAAATTGGTAAGATAGCCAGCCTGAAGAAGATGTTTGAATGTGGCCAGATTAGCTGTTCGTTTATAACGTGCACGTGCAAGCCCTAGACCGTGTTTAAAAAGTGATGGTCGCTTAACTGCCAGGAAAATATTTGGAAGAAGCAGGCGTGGAAAGTCAAGTAGAAGTTCTGTGGGGAGATAGTCAACTTGTGCTTTAATCTGTTTTACTGAATCATGGCAAAAATCTTCCCTGGGATGACGCATGGGGAACAGGCGCATGCGAAAGCCAAGTTGTTCAAGGAGCAATATTTCATTGGAAATAAAAGTCTCTGAAATCCGAGGATAGCCTTTGAGAATATATCCGAGCGTGGGGCTTGTTTGGGGCAGGGGCATGGATTGTCTCTGAAGTGTTCCATTCTGTCCCGCATGGTGTCGAGTCCGGAAAGTTTGAAATGTGCCATATTCTTAATATACGCTTCTTTTTTACTGAGAATAGTAACAATTTTATCACGAAGCAACTGAGCAGAGACTTCCTTCCAGGGGAGGTAATCTATAAGGCCCTGTTCTGTTAGTTTTTCAGCACGAATCAACTGTTCTTTTCTTGGCGTTTCTCTTGGAATAATTAAGGCAGGAGTTTGCTGGCTGAGTATTTCGCAGATAGTGTTGTAGCCACCCATGGAAATAACAAGGTCTGCTGCAGCAATTAACTGCTCCATTTTTGGATGAAACGGCTGTGATTTGATTCCATATCGTTTTGCTCGTTCCTTGAGCTTCTCCCGGCTGGATTTTGGCATGAAAGGACCGGTGATCATAAGAGATTTAAACGGAAGAGAGGTCGGGAAAAAATCATGCATGGAAAGGTAGTGGTCAAGGAGTTCACAACCATCACCACCACCTCCTGCGGTAACCAGAATAAATACGTCTTCTTCAAGGATTCGGTATCGTTTTCTGATTTTTTTTCTGATATCCTGTGGCCAATGCTTTCGGGGAATATATCCGGTAAAACATATTTTGGATTCCAGATTGGAAGGTATCTTATATTCAATAACCGGGTCATATATTTCCCGGTTACCATATACCCATATCTCGTCGTAGAGCTCCTCAAGGTAGCGGTAGACATCTTTGTCCTTCCAGTCTTTGCAAACCACAGCGGATTCATCGAGAACGTCACGTAGCCCGAGGATTGTTCGGGTTGCAGGCTGCGTTTTACGGATCCACTGGAGAGTCTCAAGAACCTCTCGTTTTAAACCCAGTGGCTCTTTGTCAACAATAACGAGATCAGGTTTAAATGCTTGTGCAGTTGCAAATATGATACTTTTTCGAATATGGAGTGCCTGGTTGGGATCAATACGAATGGAAAGAGACTGGTACTCATCATTGGTTTTTTTGATCATGCCGGGGATGCGGACGAAATCGACCTGTTCGGGAAGAGTGAAACGCCCGGCAATAGGGGATCCGGTAAGGATGAGAATGTTTACATCTTTCCCCGACAGATGGCTGGCAATCGCCATGGAACGGCGAATATGTCCAAGTCCATAAGTATCATGGGAGTACATAAGAATGTTATATGTGGGGGCTTGGGTCATTGTGTTTATTACTCATCCGACTAAATCGGGTTTTCAGTTTCTCAGGGTACGAACCGTGTCGAATATTTTCTCTGCTAAGCTTGTAAAAAGATTGAAATCACGATAGCCAAGTAAGAAAACAACTTGTAATGTCTACCCTATTCGTTCCATACAGGAAAGGAAAATCAGAGGCGGGTATCTTTTAATTCGTCGAGGTGGAGGTAGTCTTTCAGGCTGAAGGCAGGTTTTTCGAAGCAGGCTTTGATTTCGATTGAAGAAAGGTCTTTTCTGTCTGCAATTTTCCTGGCGGGAACTCCTCCCCATATTTCGTATGCACCGGGGTTTTTAGTGAGTACTGAGCCTGCTCCAAGGACAAAACCGTCAGGCAGGATGGAGGCCTGATAGAGGACAATGGCATTTTCGTGGATCCATACATCTTTCCCAATATATTTATCCTGCCAGAAAACCCCATGTCTTTCCTGGATGGAAAGGAGCGGTTTTTTCCCCTGGTGGCAATGGTCATGGGTATAAATTCGTGCGCGTGCCCCAATCATACACCATGGGCCTATGTGAATATTACCGGTATTGTCCAGGATCGAAAAACGACTGATAACCACATTCGTTTCGCTCCCGACAGTGTTGAATACTTCCGGAGAAAAAATGAGCTTACCTTTATTAATGTTGGAATGAGGCCTGCGACGGCATTCTTTGAGTGATGTTTCCAGTTCCTGCCTGGTTTGTGAGGCACTTCGAAATTGCATGGGGTTAGAATCCTGAGGCTATCGGTACTTTTACCTGGAAGCAACGAAGCAGATGAAGAGTTTTTACGACGTCATCAAGAATAGATGAGAGTGAAACAATATCTAAACGTTACGAACAGCAACAGATAGCGAACGAAGAGAGACCTTCGAGACACATACTTGCAGTCTACCTGCGTTAGAAGCTCATGGTTAACTTATTTGTGATAATTGTTATATTATCAACATCACTAAGGCTGTTACTGTTTTTGAACAGCTCACCAGTATCCATATATCCGAAATGCACTTCATAAGCAAAATGATTGAGAAACTTGTATGCCATACCGAGGTCAACTTCCCACCCGACGCGATCAGTGTAATCAAGCTCTTTATTGTCCAGAGTATCAGTCAATCCAAGGGAACTGTGAAAAGTAATGGCTGATGTTGGTGCGTATGCTGCTCGAATGGCAAAACCCTGATAGCTGCCTTTGTTACTATCTGCGGCAGAACTGTTGAGAAAAGAATCCTCTCTGTTCAAGACTGTTTTCATGGCCTCAGGGGAAATGTAAAGACTTTGAAAGCTGATGCTCTTCGATGGGATGTTTTCGGAATAAGCATCAGAACTGCCATTACTAAGCGTGTAGGCAATGAGTTTAAATTCTCCAGGCTGCAAAATACTCTCAGCAGCGTGCACATTGAATGCAACGCAGATAAAAATCACAGCTAAAAGTATGGAAAAATTTCGTTTCATTTTTTCGACAAGGTAAATTAATAAGTACAAAAAACTTTACTTAAGTACAAAGTAAGTTTTTTAAAAGCATAAGTCAAGTGGAAAACAGTAATGAGAAGAACATTTACGATTCGTTTTACCGTGAGCTCTTACACCGTTGTGACTTATGGAGATTGCTGATTGCGATGAATGGGGAAGTGCGGTAGAATCTAATCCTTTAAACTAACGCAGGTAAACTGCAAGTAAGTGCCTCGAAGGTCTCTCTTCGTTCGCTATCTGTTGCTGTTCGTAACATTTTGATATCGTTTCACTCTCATCTATTCTTGTTTTTTATTGTTGGAATTATGGAGTAAGGCACTAACGCAGGTGAACTGCAAGTAAGTGCCTTGTGGGTATTTGTAACATGTTGATGCAAATAGCAATCCAGAACTTCTTGTTTTTTTATTGCTGCTTTCATGGAGTAGGGCACTAAATGAAAATTTGTCCAACCGTATATTGAGGTGAATGATGGGTAACTCCTTGAAAAGATGTGTGATCTTTCTTCTTTTGTTCTTGTTGCTGCTTCCTGTGGCAGCGACTGCTGCTCAGACAAAAACAACAGGGACGATTGTTTTCTATCCAACAGATGTTACTGATGCTGGTGACTTGGCATACCTCAGTGATAGTATTCGACTTATGTTGGTGAGCCGGATTGCCTCCACTGCGGGTAGCGATGTTCGTTTGGAAACAAAAATGATCAAGGAGAGGGATAAGTCTTTTTACAGGGTCATGAGCCGTCTTGCACAGACGCAAGATGGAATCAGGATCTCTGTTGAAGCCTATAAGCCTTCTGAAGACATTCCGCAACGGTTCCATTCTTTTGCCTCCGATAGTGCTGAAATAATTTCAGCTTTGGATCTTCTTGTCGCAGACGTTAGAAGATCTCTTTTTTCTACAAAAGATTCTTCCAGAGCACAGAAGATCCCTGGGGAAAGCAATGGGAACGATGTTGCTGTCAGCACATCCCATCCCGATAGAGCTTATAAAGAGAACAGTGGCTTTGGACTTTCAATTCTTCAGGATGAATTTATTGCTGAAATGGCCATTAAAGTTGAGACCACAGAGCGTTTTAAAAGTGAATTTTTTCCTGTCAGATCTCAGGGTATGACTGCTGGGGATATTGATGGGGATTCGCTTGACGAGGTATTAATTGCCACCAACACGCGGCTTTTTATCTACCAGTTGCGAAATTTGAGAATTCACCACCTTGAAACCATTCCCTTACCTGGTGGCCTTAATGTTCATGCCCTGAATGTGGCGGATCTGGATGGTAACGGGATAATGGAAATTTATCTCAGTAGTACAAGGGATGGCGAACCCCGGTCTTTTGTCCTGGAATGGAGCCATGCATCGGGGGTGAAATGGTTGGCTGAAAATGTGTACTGGTATCTTAGACCGATGAACGTTCCAGGTGAGGGGATGGTACTTGCCGGACAACAAAATGGTATCGGTAATGAAATTCAGTCCGGAATCCATCGAATGGTTCTGGAGGCTGGCGGAAAAATCACAAAAGGAGAACGGTTTTCCCTTCCAGATGCAATCAAATTATTTGATTTCGTCTTCGCGGATCTCAATGGCGACAAATTCCCTGAGATTGTTACCATAAATGAAAAAGAGCAGTTGAAAGTTTTTAATTCTGCTTTTGAGTTACTCTACACTTCCCCTACTGGTTTTGGCGGGAGGGAATTGTCTGAAGGCTTAACGGTTCCAATTCGTCTGGTTGTAACTGATTTTGATGATGATGGAAATGACGACCTTCTTATTGTGGACAACGAATTATACTCTCCCAAAATGATGAGCAAAACACGTTTATACAGAAATGGACAAGTACGTGGTTTGATATGGGATAATGATGGCTTTATTGAGATGTGGCACACGAATCTTTTTCCTAATTCCATTGTTGATTTTCAACTCTTATCTTTAACGGCAGATGCGAAAAATGGTGCAAATGTAACTGCCCGCCTATTTATTTTAGAACCTGAAAAGGGTGATTTTCTGGAAGCATTTTTACTCGGCAGTGGGGGCAACAGGTTGCTTGTATATGGTATGGAATTTATTTCAAAAGAGCATACGGGCACTGAATAAATAGTCTGCGGTATAAAAAATTTTACTTTTTGTGAAAAAAACTTGACAGGCGGCCATACGCTAGATATTATTGGTACAATTATTAGTAAAAATGGTTGTTTCGTCATGGTTGACTAGCAACTACATTACACACGTTTTTTGGTGTGAACAATTAAGGAGATGAAAGAGATGAAGAAAGTAATTTGCGTTGCGGCTGCTTTTGCCATGGCTGCCGGTCTTGCTACTGTTGCCTCTGCACAAGTAGATCTGAGTGGTAGTGCTCGTGTTCGTGCAAGATACAATGATGATGGTGTGAAGGACAGTGTAACAAAATGGGACTCCCGTGTTCGTGTTAAATTTGCTGCTAAAACAGAGGGCGGTGGATATATTAAAGCTCGTCTTCGTTTCCTTGATGGTACCTGGGGAACCGGTAACGATTATACACCAACTGCAAAAGGAGACGCTAATGTATGGTCTGATTATGCCTTTGTTGGTTTCAAAACAGGAAAATTTGATTTAGCCGGTGGTAAAATGCCAGAGGCTTTTTCTGCCTGGTTCTCCGATGATGAGCGTGTCGATCGTTTACGTTTACTGTATAAAGATGGTGGATTAGGACTTGCTCTTCACTATGACAAAAAGATATACGAGTTCAAAAACAACTCTACAAGCATATCTGTACCTGTTGTAAGCCTGGAAGACGGTTCTACTGTTTCAGTTCCTGTTGATGTTGCTGGGCCAGCACTTGGTGGTGACAAAGATGAATGGGGAATCACCTACAGACAAAAATTCAGCGATGCCGTTAATGTTAACGTTCGTGTAGCATATGTTGCAGATGACACAACTGCTGACAATTCCGGTGTTAAGGGTTCTGTGAATCTCGGCATGAGTTTTGGCGGTAACAACATCATTCTTGAGCAATCTTATAAAGATGGAGATATTTTCTCCGACGGCGCTGATGACCAATATGGTGGTTATGCCGAATGGAATTCCACTTTTGGTTCAATCACTCCTAATGTTCGTATTGGTTATACCGTAGATGGTTTTACTGCTGATGAGACCTTTGGTTGGTTGATGATTGGTGGTGACGTGCCTACCACTCAAATCAAAAGAATGGGTACTGGTGGAGACACCCTGTTTGCTGGTGTAAGCTCTAAATTTCAAACCACCGAAGCTCTTAGCTTTACCGGAAACCTTGTCTACATGGACATTGATGATGATGGTACAGCCAAGTATGGTGACAATCCATTCGAGATATCTGGTCAGGCAAAATACAAGCTTGGTAAAGGAGTTACACTTCTTGCCAGAGCTGGTTGGTTAGCCAGTGACAGTGATGCTGACGATGCTTTCTCTGCATACGGACAATTTGAAGTTAAGTTCTAAGTAGTAAGTTTCCATAGCAATCGTTGATAGTCAAAAACGAGCTCTGATTTTTCAGGGCTCGTTTTTTTTTGTTTACTCTTCTCCTCTTCTTTGTTGTTCTTTGTGTCCTCTTTAGTGCTTTACTCCACAATTCCAGCAATAAAAAACAAGAATGGATGAGAGTGAAACAAGATGGACTCGTAAAAAGGTCAATTGAGAGATGGCTAAGTAAAAAACTTCAGATGCGAGGCGCGTATTTTTTGTTTAATTACGACGTACCCTAGTACGCCGAAATCAAACAAAAAATACGCGCCTCGCATCTGAAGTTTTTTACTTAGCCATCTCTCAATTGACCTTTTTACGAGTTTATCAATTATGAGTAAAGGAAAAGGATCAACAGCCACTAAGGAACATAGCAAGGTCAGAGAACCATCCCTTTTTAAGGTGCTGTTGCATAATGATGACTACACATCCATGGAATTTGTGGTTGCTATTTTGGAAAAGGTCTTCAGGAAAAACACTTCAGAAGCCAGCAAAATTATGTTGAATGTGCATTTGGAAGGTGTCGGGATTGCCGGGGTATATACCCGTGAAATATGTGAAACAAAAGTGGTTATCGTCCATGATCTCGCCCGGCAGAATGAATATCCACTACGTTGCACCATAGAAAAGCTGTAAAGATTTTTGATAACAATAACTCTTTAACTACGAGTCCATCAGGTTGTATTGATTGATAAACCCGTAAAAAGGTTGAAAATGGGATGGACTTGTAAAAAACTTCATATCCGAGGCACGGAAATTCATAATCTTTTCAGCGTACCAGGGTACGTTGAAGAGATTGTGGATTTGCAGTAACGAAGGAAATGAAGAGTTTTTACGAGTTCATCATTGATTGGTAAATAATATGATAAGTAAAGCATTGGAAACAGCTCTGGTGAGGGCCATTCGGGAAGCCAAAAATTATCATCATGAATATGTGACTGTGGAGCATATGCTCTATGGCCTACTGCATGATGAGCTGGCGGATTATATCATCCAGGAATGCGGTGGATCCACCGAAAATCTGAAGAATCGGCTGGAATCTTTCTTTTCAGGAGAACTCCCCATTCACAGCCCGGAAGTTAAGGGTGAACCAGCTCAGACAGTTGCCTTTAACCGTGTTCTGCAACGTGCTGTGGCCCATGTCCAGAGTTGCGGTAAAAAAGAGGTGGATAGTGGTGATGTGCTGGTTTCCATCTTTTCAGAAGCGGAATCTCACGCTGTCTTTTTCCTGGGTTCTGAAGGTTTGGGGAGAATGTCTGTGGTTGAATTTATCTCCCATGGGCTTCCCGAAGGCTTGCAGAAGGAACCCTTGGCAAAGATGCCGGATGGTGCTGCAACTGACAGCAAGCTGGATAAGGATGAAAAGATACTCCAGGAATTCACTGTTAATTATGCAAAACTTGCCACCAAAGGCAAATTGGACCCTCTGATCGGGCGTAAAAACGAAGTGAACCGCATGATGCAGGTGCTCTGTCGCCGCAGAAAGAACAACCCGCTGCTTGTTGGTGAGCCCGGCGTTGGAAAGACTGCCATTGCCGAAGGTTTGGCACTTCTTATTCACGCAGACACCGTGGCGCGGGATGATGGAGAGAAAGCACTTGTCCCTGATTTACTCCAGGACGTTGATATATTTCTACTTGATATGGGAAATATGGTGGCTGGCACCAAGTACCGTGGTGATTTTGAAAAGCGGATCAAGGGGGTTATCTCTGCCATTGAACGAAAAGACAATGCCATCCTCTTTATTGATGAAATGCACACCATTGTAGGCGCAGGAGCAACCAGTGGCGGTTCAATGGATGCCTCCAACCTTTTAAAACCTGCCCTGCAATCAGGTACCCTGCGTTGCATTGGTTCCACCACCTACGAAGAGTATAAAAATCACATAGAAAAAGATCGTGCTCTGTCTCGAAGGTTTCAGAAAATAGACGTGGAAGAACCAACGGTTGATGATACCAGACGAATTCTTGCTGGGTTGCAGTCCCGTTACGAAGAACACCATCAGGTGTCTTACTCAAAACCAGCCATTCGTGCCACCGCAGAGCTTGCTGACAGATATATTAATGATCGTTTTCTGCCTGATAAAGCCATTGATATCATGGATGAAGTGGGATCTGCCTTTCGACTGGCGGGAAAATTGGGAAAAGTCGTTAAGGTACGAGATGTTGAAAACGTTGTTTCCCGTATGGCGAGAGTTCCTGCCAAGAGTGGAACGAGTGCTGAGCTTTCTTCTCTGAAAGGCTTGGGGCCTGGCATGAAAAAAGTGATTTTTGGACAGGACGACGCCATTGATGCTGTGATTACTGCTGTTAAGCGGTCTCGTGCCGGTCTGGGCAATCCCGACAGTCCCACGGGGAGTTTTCTCTTTGCAGGGCCAACGGGTGTTGGGAAAACAGAAGTTGCCAGACAACTCGCAGAACAGCTTTCCATCCATTTCGAGCGTTTTGACATGAGTGAATACATGGAGAAACATGCCGTGGCCAGACTCATTGGAGCTCCTCCCGGATATGTTGGATTTGATCAGGGTGGTTTACTCACTGAAGCCATTCGGAAACATCCCTACTCTGTACTCTTGCTTGATGAGATTGAAAAGGCACATTCTGATATTTTTTCCATCTTGCTGCAGGTTATGGATCATTCCACCCTCACTGATAACTCGGGAAGAAGGGCGGATTTTAGAAATGTCATTATTATCATGACAAGTAATGCAGGAGCAAGGGAAATGTCCACGGCACCCATCGGTTTTGTCGCCGAGACAAAGGGGCGCGAACAAAAGGCTTTGAAGAATCTCTTTTCACCGGAATTTCGTAACCGCCTTGATGCAAGTATATCTTTTACAGAACTTGCACCAAAGGCTGTTGAGAAAGTGGTTGATAAGATGGTGGCTGAATTACAGGTTCAGCTGGCTGATCGTAAAGTGACCATTGACCTCACCACTGGAGCCAGAAGCTGGCTCGGAAAAGAGGGCTATCAGCCTGCATTTGGTGCAAGACCCTTGCGACGCTTGATCTTAAAAGAAATCGGGGATGTACTCACCGATGAGATCCTTTTTGGTGAACTCGTAGCTGGTGGTCATGTAACTGTTGGAGTACGTAATAAGAAACTGACTTTTACTTACAAAGAGGATACGTAACCGCTTTCATGTTTGCAGAAATTGTAAGTGGTTTGAAAAGTGGAAGACTTCCTGAACTTGCGCCCTTGCGCGGCAGATGTCATGCTGGTGTGACGAAGAAACTCGCATTTGTCAAACTTCCTCCAGTGTTCTGGGAAACTGACCCCAAACGAAATCCTGACACAATGCACTTGTTGTGGGGGGTCTGGTTACTGCATGATACGGATATGCTTGAGATCGTTAAAGGTATTATTCTCATGGAGCAGGCTGAAAAAGAAGGGTTGAGTCTGGAAGAGTTTATGCAGAACAGTATGGAAGCCCTCCTTGCACTGGCCCCGGACACAACATTTCGGACACTGCTTAAACGACAGTTACCTGACGTAAAAAATACAGGAGAGTTTGTCCGAGAATAGACGTTTCGGAGTCTGCGCTACCTGTTTAAAATGTATCTCCTATGGTTACACTCGGTTTTGCCCTATTACTTGCCTCCGGTTTTCTGGTGGCCAAGACCTGTCAGCGTTTCCGTCTGCCTTCGGTGACCGGCTATATTCTTGCGGGCCTGTTTCTTGGTCCAAGCGGTGTAAATATAATAAACAGTCATTCTGTTGGTTCTAATCTCGATCATTTTACAAATATTGCACTGATGCTTATCTCCTTTGGTATAGGGGAGCATGTTGAATTGAAAAAACTCCGAGAGCAGTTTAAAACAGTGGCCTGGATGGCAGCGTGCGAGGCCATTGGTGCATTTGTTTTTGTCTTTAGTGCAGTCTTTCTGACCATTCATTATACAGGAGTTGAGGTGGATGGCTGGGAGCTGAAGAACTATATTGCTCTGTCTCTGCTCCTTGCTTCTGTGGGGTTGGCAACTGCACCCGCTGCTACCCTGCTGGTGACAAGAGAGTTGAAAGCTTCAGGTCCTTTTACTGCAAGTCTGCTTGCCATCAGGGTAAATTAATGCTACCCCCCAACCCTTTCAATTAGCACAGGAATTTTTCGTCATTTTCAAGTGATCTAAAAC
>CAMZLK010000065.1 GCA_947311475.1 uncultured Desulfocapsa sp. | reverse complement strand
TAACTTCAGAGGCAGATGAAATCCTTGAGAAAAAAGGAATTCATGTGTTGCCCGATGTCCTGGGAACGGAGAGAGAGGTTGAGGTTTCGTCGCGCCAAATTTTCTCACTATATCAATACTATAATCCCTTAGCTTGACGGCTATGACCGTTACCCCACCTGCATTCGCCAGGACATCGGGCAACACATGAATTCCTTTTTTCTCAAGGATTTCATCTGCCTCTGAAGTTACAGGGCCATTGGCTATTTCAAGAATATGCCTGGCCTTAATGTTCCCTGCATTATGAACATCAATCTGATTTTCAAGTGCTGCCAGAACCAGCACATCGACATCTTGTTCCAACAATTCTTTACCATCGAGTTTTTGATAATGTTGTAAATCACAAACTGATCCGTCACAGTAGAGCATGGTTCTCACATCTTTGTGCTCCTGCTTATGCTTCATAACCTTTTGAGGCTCCAAGCCTTCTTTTGCATAAATCGCCCCTTTAGAGTCTGCAATTCCGACGATTTTGAACCCTGCCTCATGGGCTAGCTGTGCAAAATGAAAACCAACATTTCCAAAACCCTGCACTGCAACGGTCAGGTTTTCTGCTTGAAGTTTTTTTCTATCGATCCACTGCTGCAACACATGGAGGGCCCCCCTTCCTGTTGCCGCCTCTCTACCGAGAGACCCATTTAAGTGAACAGGTTTACCCGTGATAACTCCTGGTAGCTGTTGCCGTTTAATCTGGGCATACTCATCTGCCATCCAACCCATAATCGTAGCGTTCGTATACACATCCGGGGCAGGAATATCTCTTTTCGGACCGATGATATCGGCAATTGCTCTGATATATCCCCTGGAAAGCCGTTCAAGCTCAAGCTTGGATAAATCCTTTGGATTAACGCAAACCCCACCTTTGGCACCACCAAAGGGCAGGTTCATCACTGCACATTTGATGGTCATCCAGAAACTGAGGGAAGTCACTTCATCCAATGAAACATCGGGGTGGTAGCGGATTCCCCCTTTGGTGGGCCCACGGGTATCATCAAACTGCACACGATATCCGGAAAATATTTTCAGTCGACCATCATCCATTCGTAACGGGATACTGACACAAAGCGACAATTTAGGATGCTTGAGTTTTTCCCGTGCATCGTCGGTCAATGTGGTGTGTTTGAAAACTTCGACCAATCTCTTTTGGGCATCTGCAAAGATAGAGTTCATAGATTTCCTTTAGCTCACAAAATTGATGGCGTCGTAAAAACTCTTCACCTCCTTCGTTGCTGCGGATTTTCTATCATTACGACGTACTCTAGTACGCCGAAATGATAGAAAATTCACGCGCCTCGGATATGAAGTTTTTTACTTAGCCATCTAAATTTTAAGTTTTTTACGAGCTTGTCAAATTAATGATCCTTAAAATGTTTCTCGCTTTTTCGACTATATCACCTCAAAACATGAAGAACGACAAATATCATGCCCACGAGTGCGGCAATATGTTTATTCCTGCGATAAATAAAAATAGAGGTGACAAATCCTCATGGCAATTATTACAGTATACATATGGGAGCATGTTCTTTTTCCCACATTTTCTAATTGACGATATGAACAAAGTAATCCTGTCTATTTTCGGTGCTATATTTATATTGGGAGTTCTGCTCAGAATTCTGTTTGCACTCTTTTACCCGGACAAGTTTGCAGAAGGGGCAAGAAAAGTACTTTTCATTGATGAACGGGAAAAGGCATTGTTTCAACCAGCGGACACAAAACTGAAACAATCCAAAAAGAATAAAGACAGCACTTCTGATATATGAAAAGAAAGATCGAACTATTGGCACCGGGTGGAGATGTGAACTCCATAAAAGCTGCGATTGCAGCCGGAGCAGATGCTATTTACTGTGGACTGGATAGATTTAACGCCAGAAACAGAGCAAAAAATATTAGCCTTAACGATTTAAACGGAATTCTAAGACTTGCCCATAAAAATGATTGTGAGGTTTTCCTAACCCTTAATATCATAATCATTGAGAGTGAAATCCCCGCCCTTTTCAATCTGCTGAACAAAGTGGCAAACACCACAATCGATGGAATAATTGTTCAGGATTTGGGGGTGTTTTATCTGCTGGGAAAATATTATCCAAATCTTGCTATTCATGCATCCACACAGCTTACAACACACAATGAAGGGCAGATTAAATTTTTAAATAAACTTGGTGCCACCCGGGTTAATCTCTCAAGGGAGTTGAATCTTCATGAGATAGAAAACTTAACTGCAGCTGCACATGAGAACAACATGCTCACAGAAGTCTTTGTCCATGGTTCTTACTGCATTTCTTTCTCGGGCATCTGTTATTTAAGCTCTGTTCATGGAGGAAATTCCGGGAATCGCGGTAGGTGCAGCCAACCCTGCAGAGATCAATACCTAAGCACTGCAGAAGGCAAAAATTATCCCCTGAACTTAAAAGATAATTCAGCTTTTTTTGACCTTAAAGAACTTGGGAATACTGGTGTTGACTCCATAAAGATTGAAGGAAGAATAAAAAAGTTCCACTACGTCTATACGGTGGTAAGTTCATGGAGAAAACAACTCCAGAGCCTTTATGAACATAATCTTTTGAATTGTGATAACAGTGATCTCCATACAGTATTCAACCGGGAGTTTTCAAACTCCTTTTTAAAAGGAGATATCAATAAAAGCATGTTTATTGATAATCCTCGGGATAATTCTGCCATACATCTTGCTAAATTACATGGTGGTGCCACTGATGAAAATATAGATAAAGCCAAAAGAGAGCTTTACGATAAAAAAACAGAAATTATACATCACGTTCAGGAAAAAATTAAAAAGCTAAGTATTGAAAAAGCACCGTTATTTATCACAATCTCAGGGAAATCTGATGCCCCTTTAAAAGTGTCTGTGAAAACTCCAGATACTGTATTTACTGTGTTTTCAAGCATTCATCTGACCCAAATAGACAATAAGAAAAATGCAGGGGGCCTCGGTTACGAAATGCTGTCTGCAAGATTGAAAGCTTTAAATGAAACAGAATATTTCATTAAAACCCTGGAAGTAGAAATTCCAGAAAATGATTTATTCATGCCTTTTAAAGAGCTCACCTTAATAAAGAACAGGATATTATTCATCCTTAATGGTTCTAAAGAAACCTTTAGCCCAATTGATATCCCCCGCTTACAGAGGCATCATCGCAAAAAAACCTCCCCCACCCTTTCAATTATAATTTCTTCCAGGAAAGATCTGTATCTTTGCGATGAGACTTCAGCGGATATCTATTTTCAACTTCCCAATAGTCTACAAAATAACTGTTCTACGTTTCTTGATATTTTTCTACAAAACAGGCAGCTAATCCCTTGGTTCCCCTCTGTTTTAATAGGTAATGATTATCAGACTGCAATTAAATTACTTGAACAGTTATCACCGACACGAGTTGTTACAAATAATAGTGGAATAGCATACGAGTGCCATCAAAGGAAAATTCCGTGGATTGCAGGGCCATACTTAAACATTGTCAATTCTTTTAGTCTGTTATGCCTAAAAGAAACCTTTAGCTGCCTCGGCGCATTTATTTCCAATGAACTTAAGCGAATCCAGATAAAGGCAATCCAAAAGCCCTCGGGCTTCAAGCTCTACTATAAAATTTATCACCCCATCGTGCTGCTCACCAGCAGACAGTGTCTATTCCAGCAAGTAACAGGGTGCAAGAAGGACACCATCGATGAAACATGCATGCAACAGTGTGAAAAATCAGCAGAAATCACAAACTTAAAAAAAGCTTCCTTAATCATTGATAAAAGTAAAGGGAGTTACCATAGTCTCTACAATGGAGCTGATTTTCTAAATACAGATATTACCACAGATATACCCGATCTCTTTTCCTCTTTTTCCATAGACTTAAGGGCCATAAGAACAAGCACTGAGTTTAAAACGAATACTTTAGGAATAGTTAAGCTTTTCGAGAATCATCTCAAAGGGCTCCCCGGTTCAGCAGAGGAACTCAAACATAACATTCAACCTTCAACGCAAACTCAATACGAAAAAGGAATCTGAAACCAGAATGAATTGTAAATGTCTTTTCACTCTATATTTTCTGAGCATAATGGCAATAATGACTGGTTGCGCCAACACCAGATCCCCTTCTGCCCACCACCAGATTGCGGCAGTAGATCCTGCAGACAGCTTGATTTTTGACAAAAACGTGTATGATGTCCGCTACCTTAATATTGCAGGATTTGAGCACGTCAAGGTGGATCGCTACCTTTTGGAACGAGTGGAATTTTTTGATGAATTAGAAGGGATTGCTGCAAAAAAACATTTGTTGAAAGTTTTTTAAACGATGCCTATTTATTGAATAATAAGGTTGTTTTCACCGAAGCGAACAGAATCTCTAACAAAGATCTGATTGCATATTTTAAAACTGTGAGTCAGGCGCAAGGGGGTACCTGGGATGGTGAAGATGATGACCTGCTTACTAGTAATGGGTCAGAGGAGAATGTTCGTGATCGCTTTATCAAGAGCTACCGCCTCCATGCAGAGAAGGAGTTTACAAAAGAGTTAGCTCTTTTTTCCAACTTGCAAACTGAATCAGCAGTTGAAGATTATGGGCATTTTCTCATAGAAAATATAGAGGAATCCATCTTAACCCGTGGCCGGACAAATCGTTTATGGTCCACAGCTCCACTGGTTAAGATGGATTCCTCTATATTTTCTATGAGAAAATGCCCATAATCTTCAACTGCTGATTCAGTTTGCAAGTTGGAAAAAAGAGCTAACTCTTTT
>CAMZLK010000064.1 GCA_947311475.1 uncultured Desulfocapsa sp. | reverse complement strand
CCTTACGACTTAATGCTGTCATGATTGCCTGTCTTTTGAAAGTTCCCAGCTTGAGGAGGTTATACACTTTAGATCGAGCGTATCTCCACTGTTTCCAGAAACACATTCGTATCCTGCGACGGAGCCATTCATCTATTATAAGGACTGGACGATAATACTCAGAAATCCCGTAATAGTTCATCCAGCCCTGTACATACTCTGCAAGTTTATGTAGGCGGTATTCCATGGCGACACCCCAGCTTCAACCTTTTACAATTTATTTTAAAGACACCTGCACAACACCGCGTACAGAATTGCAGCAGAAGATAGCATCTGCCCGCCGAAGGTCTTCCAAAGTGATAACTCTTTCATGGAGTTTAATGATGGAACTGCACAACAGATGCTTACGCATGGTTCCAGCAAGCAGCCCACAAGAGACTGGCGGAGTATAATATTTCCCCCCGAGCAGCACGACGAGATTTGAAATACTTCCTTCTGTGAGTTCGTGTTTTTCATTACAAAAAATAATATCAAAAAGCCCAAGGCGACTGGCCTCTGCAAACTCATCCTGGAACAATTCCCGATTACTTGTTTTGTGATAGAACCAGGGAGACATTGAATCTATCTTTTTTTCTGAGAGACGTATACAGGGCAACCCCTCTTTGGACTGCGTTGAATTCTCAGGAAGGCATTGCAGAAGGGGGGATGAGCATTGTTGTGAAGTGGTTTCCACGGTCCCATCTTTTTGAAGCGTCAACCGAACTCTATAACTTTTCCTGTTACACTTTTCTTTATCTTGCAACCTATTCAAGGCTTCAGTGACATCTTCCCTTGAAAACCTAAAACTAAAATAACGAGCCGATTGCTCCAAGCGCTTAAGATGCTCATCAAGTAGCCAGTATCCCATTTCTGGTTCCCGGAGAAGCGTCTCAATAAGTACAAATTCAGGGATCGGTTTTGTTAAGAAATGGGCCTTTAGCAGGCACTCGTCCCACTCTTGCTGAGGATCTGAATCATGCACAATGCCAGAACCTATCCCCATTTCTCCCCTGCCATCGGCTAGACGTATGGTGCGAATGGGCACGTTAAAACTCCCCGTACCATCTGGTGCAAAAAATCCAATGGCCCCCGTATAAACCCCACGCGGCATTTTCTCAAGTTCCCTTATGATCTCCATTGTTCGAATTTTGGGAGCACCCATGACAGATCCACAGGGATACAATGCCTTTAAAAAATCGAGCATCGAAACCTTAGCCAAGACATTCCCATCTGTTTCGGCAATGATGGTTGATGTCATCCCCAGGAAACTCTCAAAACGTTCCACATTAAAGAGTGATTCTGTCACCACCTTTTTATCTCCGAACTGGCGATTCAGGCGGCCAAGGTCATTTCGAAGAAGATCCACAATCATCACATTCTCACTAGGTTCTTACTATCTTCCCGTAAATATTCACAAAACTTCAAATCTTCCTCGTTGGATCGTCCACGTTTCATGGTTCCCTTCATGGGGCGAACAAGAAGAGAATTCGTCTCTATTCTAAAAAACAACTCAGGAGATAAAGAGAGGATCTGCTCATCCCCAAGGCTTACAAATGCCCCATAGGCAACTGATTGATTCCTGCGTAAATCTCTGTAAAAAGCAAGGGGTGAACCGGAAAAATCAAAAAGAAGTTTCATCGTATAATTCACCTGATAGGTATCTCCAGCCTTGATATATTCTTTGATTCGACAAATAGCTTCAAGGTAGCTTTCTTTCTCCTGACTAAAATGCAAGTTATCAATTTTGAATTCGGGCAGAGAAACTGCCGCCCCATCCGTTGGCAAAAATGTTTGTCCGGTATCATGATCAAAACTTAAGGGTTTCGCAAACACTCCAAAGGAAGCTAGAAGCTCCCCTTTTTTAGCACCAACCGGTAAACTATTTGCAAGTTGCGGTTCAAGTAAATATCCGAATTCATAGCTTAACCATCCAGCAAGATAAAAGCCGTCAGCAAGTATTTTCTCCATTTCAGCGACAAAGGATTCCGGATCTTCTCCAGTGAGGAATTCCAGGCTCTTGCTCGGCTCCAAAAAGAGAAAGGACTGGTTGTTTTCAGAATCAACGCGCGAAGTATCAAAAAAGACATACTCCTGTTGGTCTTGAAGAGCAGAAAGCAGCGATTTTAGTTGTTTATCCATGAATGGTCTCATACATCTTCTTCTATCAATTAAAGGTGAAATTACAAGAAAAAAAGCACTCAAACAATGTGCCAATTCATGAAATCGAAAACCATTCTACACTTGCGTCAGAGCAATAAATGTTCTATATTAGTTGATTCTTCGTTATTATTTCTGTACAAAGTATTATTCAGCCTGCAACGTTTTATATCCCGACAGCGCTGTCGATATAATTTATTTTCATCTGTATTTTACAAGGAGGCCCTATGCTAATTAAGGATTGGATGGCAACCACTATTCTTACTGTGGATGCCAACACCTCGGTCATGCGTGCCGGAAGAACAATGAAAGATAACAATATCAGACGTCTTCCTGTAGTCTCTCAGGGAAAGCTTGCAGGTATCATCACAGACCGCGACCTGAAAGAAGCATCTCCATCATCCAAAACGGAGATGGATATGCATGAGATGTACTACCTTCTTTCTGAAATGAAGGTTAAAGATGTGATGAGCGACAATCCTGTCTGTTTAACGCAGAACGATACACTGGAAAAAGCTGCACTTGTCATGCTGAACGAAACAATCTCCGGACTGGTTATCGTTGATGATGAGGAAAACCTTGTGGGCTTACTCTCCGAATCCGATGTTCTACGCGGCTTTATCCATGCCACTGGTATTCAGGATGGCGCTTTCCAAATTGTTATGGATATGTCAGATAAGGGAGGCACCGTTTCCCAACTCATCGATGTCCTTCGTCAGAATCGAGCCAGGGTTCTTTCTATTCTCACTTCTTTCGAAGACGCCCCTGCCGGATCAAAACGTGTTTCCATCAGAATCATGCCTTATAATGGTGAGGTTGAGGATCTTATTAAGGAACTTGAAGAAATGGAAGGCTACAATCTTGTCAGTCAGGCGGTTGACGATCTCAAAAATTTACCTAAAAAGTAATGAAAATATAAATAAAATATTATTATCAACAAAAAATAAAGGAGAACTACTCTATGTCGAGAAAAATGGTCACTATCGACGGTAACCAGGCCTGTACCCATGTTGCCTACGCCACAAGCGAAGTTATTACCATCTACCCCATTACCCCTTCTTCACCGATGGCCGCTGAGGCGGATACAAAAGCCACTGGAAAACAGGAAAATATCTGGGGCTCCATTCCGGTTGTTACTCAGATGCAATCAGAGGGTGGTGTTGCGGGATCTCTGCATGGCTCTCTTGCCACAGGCGTTCTGTGTACCACTTTTACCGCATCTCAGGGGCTTCTCCTGATGCTCCCCAACATGTACAAAATTGCAGGTGAGCTGACTCCCACTGTTTTTCATGTAACAGCACGTTCCCTGGCTGCCCAGGGACTCTCCATCTTTGGTGATCATGCTGACATTTATGCTGCACGCCAAACCGGTTGGGGAATGCTCTGTTCTCAGAATGTTCAGGAATGTATGGATATGGCTCTGATTACAACCCAGGTCTCCCTTGCTTCCCGTATTCCTTTTATTCATTTCTTTGATGGTTTCCGCACCTCCCATGAAATCCAGAAAATCGAAGAACTAACCATGGATGATATGAGGGAAATGATTGATGAGGATCTGATCCTCGCCCACCGTTCACGTGCATTGTCTCCTGATCACCCAACCATCCGAGGTACTGCTCAAAACCCTGATGTATATTTTACAGGTCGTGAGACTGTAAACAAATTTTACGACGCCACTCCAAAAATTGTCCAGGACACCATGGACAAATTCGCTGGCATTACCGGCCGTCAGTACCATCTTTTTGACTACTACGGATCACCTGATGCAACAGATGTCGTTGTTATGATGGCATCCGGCTGTGAAACTGTCTCCGCCACCATCGATCATCTGGTTAGTGAAGGCAAAAATGTCGGACTGGTTATTGTTCGATTGTTCAGACCTTTTGACTGCAAAGCAATGGTTAATGCTCTACCTGCTACTGTGGAGCGTATTACAGTACTTGACAGAACGAAAGAACCAGGATGTGCAGGTGAGCCACTGTATCTTGATGTACGTAATGCAGTTGGTGAAGCTATAGATGCAAACAGCTCAGCATACATGCCATTGATTCTTTCCGGTCGTTATGGACTCGGCTCTGCTGAGTTTACTCCTGCCATGGCTAAAGCAGTTTTTGACAATATGGAAGCAATGGCTCCCAAAAATCATTTCTGTGTCGGTCCAAACGATGACGTTGCCGGAACCAGCCTTGACTATGATCCTGATTACTCCATTGAAGGCGATGATGTGTACCGTGCCATGTTCTATGGTTTAGGATCTGATGGTACTGTTGGTGCAAATAAAAACACCATCAAAATTATTGGTACTGAAACTGATAACTCTGCTCAGGGTTACTTTGTTTATGACTCCAAGAAATCTGGATCAATTACCACCTCTCACCTGAGATTTGGTAAAAATCAGGTTGTTGCTCCTTATCTTATTAACAAGGCTAACTTTATTGCATGTCATAACTTCACTTTCCTTGATCAGTACGATATGCTTCGCAACCTTGATGAGGGCGGAACCTTTCTCCTCACCACTACTTTTAACGCAAAACAGATCTGGAAAGAACTGCCTGCTAATGTTCAGAAAGATCTGATCAACAAAAAAGCAAAATTCTATATCATCGATGCGCTGTCTCTTGGCGAGGCACTTGGCCTTGGTGCCCGTATTAACATGATCATGCAGACTGCTTTCTTCCTCATCTCCGGGATCATCACTGAGAAAGAGGCCATTGCTGCCATTAAAACTGCCATCAAAAAAACCTATGGCAAGAAAGGCGACAAGATTGTCAACATGAACTATGACGCCGTTGATGCAGCTGTGAAGAACATTGTTAAAGTAAAACTTGCAAAATCCACCACAGGCCACGAGATGCCTCCAACCGTTCCTGACTTTGCGCCTGACTTTGTTAAAAACGTTACTGCAAAGATGATGGAAGGTTTAGGCGATCAGGTTAAAGTATCTGAGATGCCAAACGACGGTACCTGGCCCACAGGAACCACCCAATACGAGAAACGTAATATTGGTGTCCATGTACCAGAATGGATTGAAGACAACTGCATCCAGTGTGGTCAATGTTCTCTCGTTTGTCCCCATGCTGCCATCCGTATGAAGGTTGGGAAAATGGTGAAAGCTCCCAAGAGTTTCAAAACCATCCCAGCCGTTGGTAAAGCCTTTAAGGGTTCCAAGTTTGCCATCCAGCCATTCACCGAGGATTGCTGTTCCTGTACTCAATGTGTTGATGTATGCCCAGGCAAGAAAGGCAACAAAGCACTGCAGATGGTTCCAAACTCTGAAAAAATCCGTAGCACTCAGGCCAAAAACGTTGCCTACTTCCTCTCACAACCTGAGGCTGCTCCAGCTGACGTCAATCCTGCAACAATCAAGGGTAGCCAGCTGCTTCGTCCACTATTTGAGTTCTCCGGTGCTTGTGCGGGTTGTGGTGAAACCCCATACATTAAACTCGTTACCCAGATGTTTGGTGACAGAATGCTGATTGCCAACGCAACCGGTTGTTCCTCCATTTACGGAGCGAACCTGCCAACCACTCCATATTGTAAACGTGAAGATGGACGTGGACCTGCATGGGCCAACTCTCTTTTCGAGGATAATGCTGAGTTTGGTCTTGGTATGCGTGCTTCAGTGAACAAACTTGGTTCCCAGGCTGTGGAGCTGATGGACAAAGCAGTTGCCGAAAAGCTAATACCCAAGAAAATGGCCAATGACATCAATAAAGCTCCTCAAAAAAGCCAGATCGAAATCGAGGCACAACGTGACCGTGTTGGTAAGCTGAAAGCCAAACTTGCTTCAGCCGGTGACAATATTATAGCCAAACGCCTACTTGGTTGTGCTGATTATCTTGTGAAGAAATCAGTATGGATTTTCGGTGGTGACGGTTGGGCATACGATATCGGATACGGTGGACTTGATCACGTACTCGCATCCGGCGAAAATATAAATGTTATGATCCTTGATACTGAGGTGTACTCCAACACCGGTGGTCAGATGTCCAAGTCCACTCCGCGTGCCGCAACTGCACAATTTGCAGCAGGTGGTAAAAAGATGCCAAAGAAAGATATTGGCATGATCTTCTCCACCTATGGAAATGTTTACGTAGCAAAAATCTCAATGGGTGCCAATCCAACTCAGGTTGCAAAGGCAATTGCAGAAGCCGAAGCGTATGATGGGCCATCTCTTATCATCGCCTATGCTCACTGCATCAACCACGGTATCAACATGACTCAAGGTCTACATCAGCAAAAGAAGGCAGTACAGTGCGGCCACTGGCCTCTGTATCGTTACAATCCTGCCCTTGAGGAAGCTGGCAAGAATCCTCTTTCCATTGACTCTAAAGAGCCTACAATGACTTTTGAAGAGTACGCAATGGGCGAGAATCGCTATCGAATGCTGAAGATGATGAATCCCGAGCATGCCGATGAGCTTATGGCACAATCTCAGAACGATGTTACTAAGGGCTGGAAGTTTCTCCAGGCCAGGGCAGCATCCCTTGATCCCGAAAAATAGTCGCGGTTCATCAGCGCCAAGGTAAGTGAGTACAACGAGACTCCGACTGTCCGTTCAGGCATCGGAGTCTACGCTTACTTGTCGTAGGGCTTCATTATTACGACAAGACCTGAACAAACAAACCTGAGGTGCAGCTAAACTGCTTAATTCAGAGAAAAGCTGTAAAAAAAACAAAAAAAAGGGGCCTTGGAAGAATTCTTCCAAGGCCCTTTTTTTTTATCTTCTTAAACTACTCCTGAACCAAAAGAGTTTTCCAGGAGCTTGTCCGAGAATACCCTTTTATCCAAACTCTTCAGAATTTTCCAAAATGCCTATTCTAGGACAAGCTCCTAGTGCGTCACCACGATGCGAATAACTCACTACTGATGCGTCGTAAAAAGGTCAAAAACAAGATGGACTTGGAAAAACCTACAAATCAGGATCTACTTCTTCACCTCTTGCCTTTTTGATATCTTTGTAAGCTTGAACAGATTCCTTCACTGAATCATCCTGACGCTGTTTAATTTCTTCCACCTTCGCCTGAATCTTATCTTCTCTGATGGACAAGCCCTCAGCGCCAAAAAGTGCATTGGCCAGATACTTAAAAGAAAAGAGCATCAACTCCACATCGTCATTCTTAATCTTCTCAATTGTTTCATCATCTATGATGTAAGTATCAAGAAAAGAACTCTCAAGAACAAATCTGCGAAAATGGTCAAGATCGGTGGATGTCATAAAAAACATGCGCTTCGCCTGTTCTGAAAGCGATGCCTGATGACCAAAAGATTTACGGCGCATAACAAGACGCAGCCATTCTTTATTCATCTCGTCACGAACATCAACCCCCTGATCTTTACGCCACTCCTCAACAGTCCACTCTTTGTCTTCTTTAAAGCCTTTGCAATGATCTTCCTTAACAATAAAAAAGAACTTTTCTTCATTTTTGTTATCAGCTCCTTCACCCATGGATCCCTGACCTTCGTGAAAGTCAGCCATTCCTACAGGATAATAACGACAGGCTGATGGGCGGTCAGTATATACTGTACACCCCTCTGGTGTAACAAAAGGACATTTATTTTCATCATCCTCACGAAGCTTCAAGGCAACGCCAGGCATATCAGTCTTTTCAAGATATACAGGAGTTGTGTATTTTTGAAGAAATTCGTGGGACGGTATCTTCAGACGATTCTTCAACATCAGAATATCATAAGGGGTTAAAACAATCTTAATTCCGCGACAACAGGCTGTAAAACATTCCACTCCCGGATGGCAGCGAAATTTAATTTTGGAATCCATAGTCAATTTTTTAGGAAGTATATTGGAAGGGTTAAGCCCTTTACCAAATAATGTTTTTTCCTTTGCTGACATATCCTGCTCACTCATTCAAACACCTTTTATTCTAAAAGTTATATTATTTCATCTCTACATAGAGGACTGAATACCTATTCAATGAACCTAACATAATAAACACATAGCGGGTCAGTGTCAAACCTATTTCCCTTAAGGTTTCCCGCACTTCATATTATCCTTAAATTTTATTCAAAATTCTTGCGGTTTACCCAAAACACCCTTATAGTCGGTTTCAACAATTGATTAACTTTCTTCTTTACTGGATATATTGCATGAAACTTTTTGTACGGCCCGTAGATTTCACCAGAGTTCAAACACTGGTATACCACCTTCCTGAGGGCCCTAGCCTGGCACTTCCTCCAGAAGGTATTGAGGAATTTCTTGAACTTGAACTGAGCATCGGTCACGTCTGTGACACATCTGATATTGATGGTGTTGTTCATTTCTTTCCCAAAGGGAATGCCTGACCTATTTCACTCCGCCATGAAAACTCACCCGCCTTGCAAATTACCCCTGCATACGGATGGTCACATCCACACAAAATACTGCCATCATGCGGTTGGCGAGATGGAAGAGTATGTCCTGAGTGCTATCTCCAAGGGATTGGAGGGTATTGTTTTCCTTGAACACATGGAGGCCGGAGTTCACTATTCCGAGCCTACCTGGCTCAATGAAACTGACTTTGACACATACTTTTCAAAAGGCCGTTTATTGCAGGAAAAATACAGCGATAAAATCAGGATATCACTTGGGGTGGAAGTGGGCTACAGCTTAAGCCACAGAGAAGAATTACTACAGCGTTTAGCAAAAAGAAAATGGGATCGAATTGGAATATCCTATCACTTCATGCCGGGTGCTCATGGCGATCAGCACCTTAACCTTCTAAGCAGAAAAGAAAAAAGCATCCAGGCTATTGCAGCTTTTGGATGCAGGCAAACCTTAACGAATTATTTTTCAGCACTCATCGAAGCTGTCCAGGTTCTTCCCGGTACTGTTCTTTGCCATCTTGATGCAGCCCTGCGTTTTCAACCGGGTATTTCAATTAATAAAGAGCATATGGGGCAAATCAAAACTCTGCTTGAAATGGTCAAAAAGAAAGGAATGTCACTGGAAATAAACACCTCTGGGTTTACCTATAGAGGAATCCCCTTTCCTGCGCCATTTATCCTGCAGGAAGCAGTAGCCCTTGGCATTCCCCTGGTTCCCGGATCTGATGCCCACAAGCCTGAAGATGTGGGCAGAGGTTTTGATTTGCTACCGGAATACCTGACAGGAATCCGATGATTTTCTATATAAATTCACTCATCGCAAGCTTCAAAGATTCAGCATTAAAAGGTTTTTGTATAACCTTGCTTCCCCTGCCGTGAACGCGGCATCATTATCATTTGCTTCATTCTGAGTAGTTACCATAATAATAGGTAATTCTTTCGGGGTATATTTTTCACGAATTTCAGCTGAGAGCATAACACCTGTAATTTCAGGCATATTCAAATCTGTGAGTACCATGGCTGGTTTTTCTTTTTGCAACCACTCTATTGCTGTTGCAGGGAATTCAAAAAGAATCGGCTCACACCCAAGTTCACGGAGAGTCGCCTTATAAATATTTAAAATCATACGAGAATCATCATCAGCCACAACTTTTACCTTATCGTTCTCAGCTTCATCACCCTTCAATTTATTGGCAAAATCATTAAATCCATTTTCTTCAATAATTTTTATATAATGATCCTTTGTATCCTTGTGGGTATGAGACAAATAGATAAGGGACAATTCCTGAAAAAAGTCTTCCCCAACCAGACTTAAGAATATTTTATCCACCTGGGCATTAACGATAATCTTAGTAATATTCCGCGCCTCATCATCCATACTACGCAGTAAGTTTTTGATTCCGGTTGTTAAAATATCTGAATAGTTTTTATCAATGGCACGGGCTGCCGCCACGCAGACATGGTCTTCAGGGTCAGTGAGACCTGCTGTCAATGTGTAAGCACCTTTGCGAAGAGGGAGAAGAGCCAGGGCTTCATAAGCAGCAAAACGAACATTGGCACTCTTTGGCTCTTTTCCAAGAAGCTTCCTGATGGGCATTATTGTCGATTCATCACCAATATCACCAAGTACATTCAAAGTATGAATGATAAAATCCGGATCATCCTGAGGCAGATTATCAATGAGTGCTGGAACGGATTTGGCTCCTATTCGTACCAGTTCCTGTTTGGCACAAGCACGCAAATAGGCATAATGTGAGGCAAGGGTGTCATTTAGTTTTTCAAGAGAAGCAGGATCCTGCACATCTGCAAAAATGGATAAAATCATTTGATCCAGTTCATTATCAGTACCCATACGCTCTGCAAGCCTGTGCATTGCCGATTGAGTCCCCACTTGCCCCAGAGCCTGAATCGCAGTAACAATCAGGTCTCTATTGGCCGCATACAGAAAATCTGTAAGAGTATTAATAGCCAGTGGATCGCCGATCATTCCAAGCGTTTCAACAATCATATTAATTTCAGATTCATCCTGCGAATTTGCAACCAGATACAACAGAGCAGGCACAGCCTCCTCAAGATGAAGTTCCCCGGCTACATTTATCAAATGTGTTTTATCCTTAATAGATTGATCTGAGAGAAATTCAACAAGAAGCTCAGGGTAGGCAAGAAGATTGGAGAGAAGGGTTTCTTTTATGACCGGCAATTCATCTGCGACTTCCACTTGCTCTGCCATTAGATGAAGAAGAATTGGAACAGTAAACCTCACATCACCGCGGGAAATTTCATAGATCAATCGATTCTGTGTCTTCTTATCAACATCTCCGAGATGAGACAATACCAGCTAAGTCTTCAGAGTATCTCCGGTTTGTATATTATCACGTATCTCAGTGATCATATCCTGAGTATTTAGTTCTGCCATGAAACGAGCCTCTCTTTGAATTCAATCTTATGATTTCCAGCACAGATAAACAGAAAATAAGTGCCTTGAAGGTCTCCCTTCTTTCACTATCTGTTGCTATTCATAACGTTTTGATATTATTTCACTCTCACATATTCTTGTTCTTTATTGCAGGAATCATGGAGTACACACTAAAATCCTTACACCAAAGCACACTACATTGGTGAAGTGAATGATTCAATTGATTATCTGATACAAATAAAGGATATCATAAATAAGAATACTATGTCTAGGATGGGATAAAAAAAAGGAAATACCATTTTAACCTTTTTACGAGTTTATCACATATGCAATTAGATTCCAGCTTGCCCGAGTATGGGCATCCCGCTAAAAATCGGAAATTTTTTAAAAAACAAACACAGCCATATGTTTGATATTGCGAGGATTATTTTTTGACAATTCTGAAGAGTCTGGGCAGGTAGCGAGGAACGAGACTCCGAAAGGGCATTCTCGGACAAGCTCCTAGTGTGGATACCAATCAACACCCATACGTCGAAGCATATTAAAGCCTCCACTCAGCACAAAAGTGTTGGCTGTACCAACGCTGTCAAGAAAACTCTGCATCTCAAAAGATCTTGTTCCGGCATCACAGAGAATAATCAGTGTTTTATCCATAGGGATTTCCCTGTAACGCCTCCTGATTTCATTGTAGGGAATGGCAAGCCATTTATCAAAACCAAATTTTTCTACAAATGGCCCGGCTTCATTTGGATGTCTGATATCCAGTGCAATCCAATTTGGCTCGTTTGAAAAATCATCCATCCAATCCAGGAATGAATCAAGACTTATCTTGCGTAAACGCCCATCACATATATTATCCGCCACATACGCAACGGCATTAATTGAATCAATAGCTGCTGAGAATGGCGGTGCATACGCCATCTCAAGGGTTCCAAAGTCATCAATACTTGCTCCCATGGAAATATAGCCTGCAGCTGCATCAATTCTGGCGGAGACCCCATCTCCCATGGGGCCAAAGCCCTGCAATCCCAGTACCTTACGACTACGTCGATCAAAAACCATTTGAAAACAGACAATGGACTCTGTTGGAAAGAAATGGGCGCGATCGGAAGGAGCGGTCAGTGCCACATCAGCGTCAAAACCTTCAGCGAGTGCGACATCTAAGCTTAGACCTGTTGCACCAATGCATACGTCGAAGCCCTTCATAATAAAACTTCCCACGGCTCCCTTAAATTTTGACGGGATGCCTGCCATGTTATCCCCGGCAATACGCCCTTCTTTATTTGCAAGAGAACCAAGTGGAGCATAAAACTTTTTACCGGATACCAGATTCATCACTTCAATACAATCACCCGCTGCATAGATATCAGGATCTGAAGTCTGCATCCGTTCATTGACAACAATGGCACCCATGGGAGATATCTGTAATCCTGCCTCTGCCGCAATTTCTGATCGCGGCCGCACACCTACGGACATAATTACAATATCAGCTTCAATGGTTCGTTTAGCCGTACGGAGACCTGTCACTTTTCCATTTTCACCTAGAATTTCAGTTGCACCTTCATTAAGAAAGATATCAACGCCATTGTCACGCATATGCTTTGTAAGCATTGAAGCCATTGGTCTATCAACAATTCGTGGTAAGACCTGGGGCATAAACTCCACAACTGAGGTTTTAACTCCCCATAAATCTTTAAAAGCCTCAGCCATTTCAAGACCAATTGCCCCTCCGCCGATAACAACGGCTTTATCTACTTTTCCTTTAGCTATGCGGTCCTTTATTTCAATGGCCTTATGCAAATCGGAAATGGTGAAAACGCCATCAAGATCAGCACCAGGGACAGGTAAAATAAAAGGCCGCGAACCAGTGGCTATCATCAGGGTATCATAAGGAATATCCTCTTCTACACCACTTGCAGCATTTTGCACTTTTACCGTCTTGGCCTTCCGGTCAATGGCCATGGCTCGGGTTCCACTTTTTACTGTTATTCCTTTGGCATTTTCAAAGAAATCTTCATCACGAACCATATGAAAGCTCGTTGAACGAAGCTCTGCTTCGTCTGAAACATCACCTGACACATAATAGGGTATGCCACAACCTCCGTACGAAAACAGCGTATCCTGATCAATGATGGTTACGTCAGCATCCTGTATTAACCGTTTTACTCGACATGCAGCTTTTGGACCTGCTGCAACACCTCCGACAATAACGATTTTTGTCCCCATCTAACAACCCTCCAAAAAGTGAACCAATCTCTGGCGCAATAGTATTTAATGATGGCGTCGTAAAAACTCTTCATCTGCTTCGTTGCTACATTTTTTTGTTTAATTTCAACGTACCTTAGTACGCCGAAATTAAACAATAAATGTGCGCCTCGCATATGAAGCTTTTTACTTAGCCATCGAGATTTTAACCTTTATACGAGTTTATCTTTAATAAAAAAAACGTTATTGATAAATGAACAATAAAACCATGAAAACCACGAGTAAAAGAAGATATTATCAAGACTTTGGGCTTAGCAGACAATCAAGAACCAAACGCTGGCGTTCATCAAAAAGTCTTCGACTAATAAGCCAGATAGCTGTAACCACACCAAAGCCAGTACCAGCTGCAATAAGAAACATAATGAGAATCTGATATTTAACGGCATCAAGAGGTGAAGAACCACCAAGAATCTGCCCTGTCATCATGCCCGGTAAACTCACCACACCTGCCGCTGCCATGGAATTTATGATTGGAATCATTCCTGTACGCATACAATCTCTTCTGATTTCACCACTTGCCTCCTGCCAGGTATCACCGAGGAGAAGGCGCTGCTCAACCATGCCGCGTTGATTGTAAATTTCAGTTGTTAATCTATCTGATGCCAAAGCGACACCGTTCATTGTGTTCCCTAAGAGCATCCCCAGAAGAGGAATGGCATATTGTGGAGTGTACCAGGGGTCCACACCAACCATTAAGATAAGCGCTAGAAATGCGACAACAAAAGAGGAAACCAACATGGAACCGGTACTGATAAGATATCCTGTGCGACCTCGTAATTTGCGTTTCTGTCTTGCCCAAACCTCATATCCTGCAATTGTCAACATGCAGAATGACATAAAAACAACAAAGAAAAAATTGGCATTGGCAAATAAATATTTCAGGACAATTCCAATCAACAGTAACTGGATCGTCATCCGGCTCCCAGAGATAAGCATTCGTTTTTCAAGGCCAAGACCAATACGAAAACTGGTGAAAGCCAGCATTAAAACAAGCAGGGCAGCAAGCGAAAGATCAAAAGCGGAGAGTGATATTACATTCATTGGGTATCCTCCAGGGCTAAGCCATCAGACTCAACACGAAAAACTCTTTCAGCCACTCGTGACAACTGTTCAAGATCATGGCTTACCCAGATACAGGCAGTTTTATCCTGAGCACATCTTTTGGCTAGAAGCCCCTCAACAACGTGTACCATTTTTTTGTCAAGCGATGCTGTCGGCTCATCAAGAAGAAGTACTTTGGGGCGGGTAATTAAAGTCCTTACAAGTGAAAGACGTTGACGTTCACCAGTGGAAAGGCGGCTTATCTGCCAACTCATCACATCTTGGGAAAAACCTAACTTTTCAAGTAACACAATGGGATCGTCATGTTTGCCATTAGAGTCGAAATGATCCCCGACAATGTCATACCACCAGAAAGATTCGGCAGGAACCATGGCAACCATACGTCGCCACTCCTGCGGTGGAACAGCCAGACAGGATGTGCCATTTAGAAAACAATCGCCCTTGTGGGCAATCACATCGGCCACCGCCCGAAGAAGTTGTGTTTTACCAACCCCTGACCGTCCTGTCAGCCCGACACATTCGCCAGATTGAACATTCAGCCCATAAGGGCCATTCCCCAGAAAAGAAAGATCTACAAGAGACAAACCGTCCATGGATACACCTAAGGCAAGATAATTGTAAAGGTGGAACCTTTACCTTCTTGTGATTTCACGGAGATGGTTCCGTGATGTTTTTCAATTATATTTTTTGTAATGGCAAGCCCTAAACCTGTACCTCTGTTTTTATCAGTAAAAAAGGGTTTAAATATTTGAGCTGCTTTTTCTTTACTCATTCCAATGCCTGTATCCTGAACAGAGATAAAGACAGATCCGTCAGATTCAACAAGCCCTGTTTTCACCCGCAGCACACCGCCATTCGTTATGGCCTGTGTTCCATTGACAAGAATATTTAGCAGTGCCCGGTACAACATATCAGAATCAATAAAAATTTGCTTCAAATGTGGATCAAGGTGTGTCTCAATGGCAATATCTTTTTCAATGAATTTGGGCTCCATAAACTGCAAAGCCTGTCGTATGGAACGATTGATATCCACATTGGACAATTTGGGTTTCTGTGGCCTTGCAAAATCCAAAAATTCAAGCACAATATTATTGAGACGAGTTGTTTCTGAAATTATGATTTCGGCAAGATGCTCATTACCGGGAGCGACTTTTTTTATCCTGTTCATAAGGATTTCCGCAGTGGAACGAACGATTCCCAGCGGACTTTTTATTTCATGAGAGACCGTGGCAACCATGGTTCCCAGATGTGCAAGACGCTGTGCCTCACTGAGCTTTTCTTCAAGTCTTAGACGTTCACGAACCCGTTGTCCCATAATTTTACCGGCACGACTGACAATAACCAGCAAAACCAGAAAAAGGGTTGCCATAACAATGGAAGAAACCATAATGATACGCCATTGAAGCCGAATGATCGCCCCGTACTCTCTCGAAAGGTCCTGTGTAATCTCAATAACCCCCATGATCTGTCCTTCCACACTGGCATCCTCACGCACCTGCCTGAACGGGATAAAAGTTTTCATACGAAAACTAACGGCCTTCGTTCCCGGGAGAAAACTCAACACAGTACCACTTGAAACAATTTGGGAATTTGGCTCCCCTTTTAGTGCCTTTTCATATTCAATTCCGCCCATATTTTTCTTCCCCACATACTGATCATTAGTGGAGTATGAAATAATATTTACATTTGAATCGTAGATGGTTACCGCTTCCATTTTCATACTTGCGGTGGCATTTCGAATAATCCGATCAAGCCGCTGAAACTGTTCCGGATTTGATAGGGCAATTTTTCCATAACGCACAACAGTTGGCAAAACAAAGCCTCTGAACACCTGTTGATTGAGGTTCTCTGCAAGAAGAAGTGAGTAGGCCTCACTCTGATCAAGCATTACATTTCTGGATTGTTTAGAAACAACAAGAGATAAAAAAAGCGTGAAAATCAGAATAACACCAAGGCTGGTAAAAGAAAAATATTTCACAAGCTGAAATGGCATGAGCCCGGCACGAAGACGCTCAAGCTGTTCAGGATCATCTATTGCTGAATATTTATTTTTCTTTTTAGTCACCACACACTCCGCATTTTCTGCAGACTTTCGTGTCGCAGGGAACAGTGGTTTTGGCAAGAAAACTCTTCTGATAGTCTTTCCAAAGATACTCCTGCTGAATGGAATGATCCACTATATTCCATGGAAAATAATCTTCAGCACCATATTGATGAATCGCATAAAACTCAGGATACATCTTACGTTTTCGCATGGCCTGTTTCCAGGGGATTCCTTCCTGTGCCATACTGGCAAGTACAAATGCAAGACGACGGTCTCCCCTGGCCAGAACTGCCTGAAAGAGCACATTCTCAGGTTTATCATGATTCAGCCGGATGTTTGCCTCACTGCGAATACCTTTTTTTAAAAAACTGATCTTTGCTTTTAATTCCTTTACGACGGTGATCGCTGCTCCTTCCTCATGGACTTCAAGTTTCTCGCCTCCGAAGGGATGGAACTGGAATGGAGTCCAGGGTTTTGGAGCAAAGCAATTTACTGACAGGCTAATCTCACAAAGTCGTCCTCTGGCTCTACCAACTGGCAGCATTCTCTCCCTGATCTTCTTTATCAGATCAATCATTTCCTGAAGATCGTCAAAAGTCTCCGTTGGAAGCCCTATCATGAGATAGAGTTTTAGTTTATACAATCCAGCAGTAACCAAACGTTCAGCAGCCAGCAGAATGTCTTCTTCTGTGAGATTCTTATTGATTACTCTTCGCAATCGCTCTGATGCTCCATCCGGGGCAATAGCGACACTTTTAAGGCCGCTATTACTCAGAAGATCAAGCAATGGGCCGGAAATCCTATCAGCCCTGAGTGAGGAAAATGACAGGGAACATCCGCTCTCAAGAAGATAGGAGGAAAGCCTTTCCAACTCACCCTGATGTGCCATTTCCATTCCAAGCAATCCAATGCGGTTTACGTTTTTATCGCGCTCTGCAATCCCCTTAACAACAGCATCAGCATCCCAAAGTCTTGGAGGACGATAGATAAATCCTGCGGCACAAAACCTGCACCCCCTGGAGCATCCCCTGCCAAGCTCAGTAACATAAAGATTGGAAAACTCTGCGGCAGAACTTAAGAGTTGCGAGTGAGCAGCTTTGGTTACAGTAGCAACCACGTGTTTCTTGATTGTTAAATTCACGCCTTTTGCTGCAATGGAACCACAAAGCCTTCCTGTTGTATCATCATAGACAGGTGTATGCAGACTTGGTACATAGGCACCTTTTATGTTTTTCTGAATGGCAAGCAGCAGCTCAGAACGGGATGTGGAGTCAATCTGCTCAATCAATAAAGTCAGCAAAGACTGGAGGATCCCTTCTGCTTCTCCCAAGAGAAAAAGATCACTAAATGGTGCTAAGGGTTCAGGATTCATAAATGTTGCAACCCCGCCACCAATGACCAGTGGATTGGATGACCTTATCAAATCATCTTTGCGATCTTCTGCAAAAAGCGGGATTGCCCCGCCCAGTAACAGTCTGGCCAGATTCACATAATCATGTTCGAAACTTATGGAATAAAAAAGGAGGGGAAAATCAGTAAGAGGTCTGCCAGATTCAAAGGAACGTAAAGGTACTCCAGATTCTTCAGGAATAAAAAACCGTTCACAGACCAGATCGTTAAAACTATTCAGCATGGCATATACCAGCTGAAAGCCCAAACTTGAGACACCTACTGCATATTTATTTGGATAGAGAAGGGCAACAGGAAGTCGCCCTGTCCATTTTTTAAGACAAGTCCCTCTTTCCAGGTCAAGTAGACTGGAATGATCAGACCGTTTTCTTTTTATCTTAGCTCTTGCCACATGTCCTACCCTGACAAGTCGAAAGACTTTTTAGTATCACTGGACTCTTTTTAATACTCCATTGAAGGGGAGGAACGAACCTGGCAGAAACTCTTTTCTTGTAATTTCAAAGACCTTTCAGGTTTTCAGTTCGTATCTATCTGAGAAAACCGTAGGTTTAATTTGCCTTTTTCCTCAAATAAGTCGGTGTTTCCATATATTCTTCATTCCAGGGCTTTGACTCTTTAACAGAATGCGTCTTATCGCCTGACGAAATCCCGTGATTTTCAAAACCGTTAAAATTTGAAGATGGAAAAATAGAATTCCCGCTTGGTCGGTTAGGAGATGCCGGAGTCTGATTAACAGGACGAGCCTCTTCAACTTCAGTTGGCTGGGGAGAGTTTTGGGCAGGAATATCAACCTGCACAAGATTCTTTTTCTCTGGAACTGACTCACCGACACCAGTGGCAATTACGGTTACATGAAGTTCATCACCGAGTGCGTCATCATACAGAGCACCAATAACCACTTTGGCTTCATCATCCACCTTGTCCTGGATAAGAGCAGATGCTTCCATAAACTCAGCCATGGTAAAGGACTCTTCCGAGGCAGATATATTAATAAGTAAACCGCGTGCACCATCAATTCCAACATCTTCGAGGAGCTGATTGTCAATTGCTCGATTGGCAGCTTCTGTTGCACGATTTTCGCCAACAGCAAAACCGGTTCCCATGATTGCAGGCCCCACTTCACGCATCACTGTACGTAAATCAGCAAAATCGGCATTCATTAATCCTGCCACATTAATCAGATCGGTAATTCCTTTCACCGCCTGGAGCAAAACCTTATCAGCCATGCTGAGCATATCAGAGAGTTTGGAATTTTTCTGCATAAGAGAAAGCAGACGATCATTGGGAACAGTAATAATAGTGTCGGCATATTTCCGTAGCTCTTCCCAGCCCTGTTCGGCATTACGCATGCGGAACTTACCCTCAAAATGGAAAGGTTTGGTTACCACAGCAACAGTCAGAGCACCAAGCTCCCTTGCAGCTTTGGCCACAACCGGTGCGGCACCCGTTCCGGTACCACCGCCAAGCCCGGCGGCCACGAAAACCATATCAGCACCTTTGAGGCTATCTGTAATTTCATCAATGGATTCATGTGCAGCCTGTTCACCGGTTTCAGGATCAGCTCCCGCACCAAGGCCTTTGGTGATTCCCGGGCCGATCTGCAGGCATACATCAGCGCGGGATTGATCAAGTGCCTGTTTATCAGTATTTGCAGTGATGAACTCAACACCTTGAAGACGGTTCTCAACCATTGTGTTAATGGCATTTCCGCCACCACCACCTACACCAAAAACCTTTACCACTGCTACACAATTTTCTTTTTCTTCCGCCATTCTAAACGGCATAGTATCTCCCGTGTTCACGAAATGTGCAACACTTATCTTCACAATATCATAGAATTTAAACAAACAAATTATAGCATTTACAGCCTGGCACTTAAACCAATTTCTACAAAAATCGTAAAATAATTACATTATTTTTCTGAGCCAATCTTTCATCCGGCCAACCATGGAACTGTCGCTGTAGTGATTATCAACCTGATGCTGACGACCATACATCACCAAACCGACACCAGTTGTGCAGCGTGGGGTCTGAACTTCCTCCACTTTTCCGCCGATCTGAGCCGGGTATCCAATACGCACCGGTAAATCAAAAATCTGCTCGGCAAGATCTGCAAGATTTGCAAGAAGCGCTGTTCCACCTGTGAGGACAATGCCACCATTAATCCTGTTTTTTAAGCCACAATTAATAAGATCCTGATTCACCATTTCCAGGATTTCGACCATTCTAGCCTGCAATATATCAACCAGAACTTTCTGGGTGACTTTACGTGGCTCTCGGTCACCGACAGTAGGAACATCCACCACATGATTTGGCTTAACAACTGAAGAAATTGCATATCCAAAGTCTTCCTTTAAGCGTTCGGCATCCTGCAGCGGCGTGCGGAGTCCGACAGAAAGATCATTGGTCAGGTTATGCCCGCCAAGACCTATTTCGCAGGTATGACGAATGGTACCATCACAAAACACTGCAAGATCTGTGGTACCTCCACCAATATCAAGCAGTGCAACGCCTAACTCCATTTCATCAGGGGAAAGTGTCGCATGGGCAGATGCAATGGATTCAAGCACCATATCTGCCACTTCCAGACCGGCTTTATCACAGCAGGTGTATAGATTATGAACTGCCGCCATATCCGCTGTGACAATATGGACATTGGTGACCAGACGAACGCCTGTCATTCCCAGAGGATTTTGAATTCCGGTGTGATCATCGACCATATATTCCTGGGGTAAAACATGGATTATCTGTTGATTCTCAGATATTTTCACAGTCCGGGCTGCAACAATAACATCCTCAACATCACCTTCCCTGATTTCCCGTCCATTTATGGCTATGATCCCAGGGCTGTTAAAACCTTTAATATGATTACCTGCGATCCCAACATAAACGGTACGCAAATCGCACCCTGCGACCTCTTCAGCTTGCCTGACAGCCTGCCGGATTGATTTCACCGTGGATTCGATATTAACAACAACTCCTTTTTTCAAGCCAACTGAAGGAGCTGTACCAACACCAATCACATCAATTCCGTCGTCAAACACTTCGCCCACAACACAACATATTTTTGTGGTGCCGATATCCAGACCAACTACAAGTTCGCCAGGTTCCCGCTCGTCGAAATACTCATCGTCTTTTTCGGTGTCAGTTATAATAATTGGTTTTAAATCTTCTTTCTCATCCATTCCTTACCCTGCCTGCCTTTGCGCCACTAAAACTTTATCTTTCTGATAATCCATACGGATATATGCCACATTATCGATTATGGCACTCCCTCTCTTTTTCCTATACAAAACTTCTAAAACTTTGCGTAACTGGTAATACTTCCGTTTTATTTCCCCCTTGCCAAAATAAATGGGGAAAGGGTGTTCAACCAGATATAAAATTAATCCGCCGTCACTGCTAAAATGAATTTCAGAAACATTTTGAGTGGGTAAATTAGGATTATTCCGCCCAGCCAACTTTAAAAATGAAATTGCCTTTCCCAACAATTCCTTTTTTTCCATATCTGTAGCGAACGTATCAAGACCTGTAATTACCGGAAAATCCATCTCCTGCCCCTGCCCTACTGCAGCAAAGACATTTCCTTTTCGATCAAGATACTCAAACTCACCCTTCCCCTCCTGGACAACCAGGGCCTGGGGTCGATATTCACTAATTGCGACAGTTATCGCATACGGCCAGATCCGTCTGACACTTGCTTTCTTTACCCAGGGGTGTTCCTCAAGTCGATTTTGTATCTCCGCAGAGTCAATTGTCAGCATATTCATCTCATAGGAGATGTCTGCAAATTTTCGTAAACTCGTTGGATTTGTTTTCACACAACCAATGACTTCAATCTCCTGAATGCGAAAATATTTAATATTTCCATAAAGCTTCTGCATGGGACCGGTTACAAGAAAAAAGAGTCCTGACAAGACCACTCCCATGACTACTATTCCTTTTATGGGCGACCGTTGGGACTTTTCCCTATTCCACGCATTTGATCGTGTCTTTTTTAGATGTTTCCGATCTTCCCTCTTTCTCCTCCACTTATCCAGAAAGCTTTTTTTGCCGATTCCGGATCCCTGATGATTCGATTTATAGTGTGGTTGTTTTCCAAACTTTTGTGCAAAAACCGAAGAGGACTTTTTGCCGGTGGCTACCCCCTTTTTAAAAAGATCTCTTATTTTCTCAAGCAATGATTTTTTTTTCACGTTTATTCAAATGTATTAAAGGAAGTGTACTTCTGGTAACAGCTGAACTCCACTGTCTTTTTCAACCCGAGTCGTCACAATATCCATTAGCTTGAAAACATCGTTTGCTGTGGCTTCTCCTGTATTTACAAGAAAATTTGCGTGTACTGGCGAAACCATAGCCCCTCCGTATCGTGTTCCCTTCAACCCTGAAGCCTCTATGAGACGACCAGCTGAATCACCTTTGGGATTTTTAAAAAAAGAACCGGCGTTTTTGTCAATTTTGGGCTGCTTTTCCTTTCGTTGTAAAAGATAGCCCATACATTTTTGTTGTATTTCTGTTTTTTGGCCGTGCTTCAAACAAATATCGGCGGAAAGAACCAAGCGTTTACTGTTGGCATTACCCTGATTTTTCCATACTCTATAGCAAAAATCAAGTTCGTCACGGTCTAAATATTCTATACCTGACTTCTGTGAAAGCACACATAAAGAATCTATAATGTCAGACATTTCCCCCCCCCAAGCACCTGCATTCATGACAACTGCCCCACCCAGGGATCCTGGAATTCCTGCACTAAACTCAAGACCGGAATAGCCACCGGTAACGCACCAGTTCAAAAGCCTCGCCAGGCTGCAACCTGCACCCACACGGACATGAATCAAATCTGTTCCTGATTCCTCAAGCAACGCTATGCTTGAAAGTGCTTTTCCAAACAAAAGAATAACACCCGAAAAACCACTATCAGAAACAAGGATATTTGTTCCTTTTCCAATAAATCTCCAGGCAAGGCCATGTTCTGCAAAGAATTCTAATAAACTACCCAGCTCATCAGGACTCTCCACTTGAACTATCGCATCTGCTGGCCCTCCAATGCCAAAAGAAGTAAAAGGCGCAAGATTGCAGTCCCATTCAACAGGGTTTTCAGCAAGCTCTTCCAATCTTTCTTTCAACTGTTGATTCATTTTATCTACTTTGCGGTTATTAACTCAACCAGATCTTCACCGGCCTGTACGATGTTTCCTGCTCCAAGGGTCAAAACCAGATCGCCTTCTTCCAGTTCTGGTAACAACGCTTCAGCCAGAGCATCAACTGAAGATACAAATCCGGTCTTTCGCTGCCCGTATTTCTTCACTTCATCGAGTAGAATCTCTCCGGAAATTGTCCCATCAGGTTGCTCACTTGCAGCATATATCTCAGTCATTACCAGATAATCCGCCTGATGAAAACAGGTCTTGAATTCTGCCAGCAGAGCCAGGGTCCTGCTATATCTGTGTGGTTGGAAGAGTACTATCAATCTCTTGTCGGGCCATCCTTCTTTAATGGCTGAGAGCGTTGCTCGTATTTCCGTTGGATGATGTCCGTAATCATCCATGACCGTTATACCTCGTCCTTCCCCCTTGAATTGCATACGTCTTTGCACACCCTGAAAACCGGAAAGTGCAGTACTTATTGTTTTAAAAGATATCTCCAACTCCAGCCCAACAGATATTGCGGCCAAGGCATTGTAGACATTATGTTTTCCTGGTAGGGAAAGATTCACATCACCCAAAGCTTTTCCCTTGTGCCAGACAGTAAACTGTACTCGCCCATTCACAGTTTCAATATGTTCGGCGTATAAATCTGCCTGGGCTGTGAAACCATACGTGAGCTTTCGTTTTTTTATTCTTGGCAGGATATCAGCAATATTTGCATCATCAAGGCAAAGAATCACAGCTCCATAAAAAGGAATTCTATCAATAAACTCCAGAAAGGTTTCTTTAATATGATCAATATCATCATAGTGATCCATATGTTCCAGATCAATATTCGTTACAACTTCCAGCACTGGTGAGAGTTTTAAAAAAGAACCATCACTTTCATCAGCCTCAGCCACTAAAAATTCACCCTGCCCAAGTTTGGCATTTCCTCCAAGACTATCAACCTTGCCACCAACCACAATTGTTGGATCAAGTTTTGCTTCGGCCATCATCCAGCTCACCATTGATGTGGTTGATGTTTTTCCATGACTCCCTGCTATGGCAATTCCATACTTTTTAAGACGCATGAGTTCAGCCAGCATCTCTGCCCGCTGAATTACAGGAATTCCAGATGTCAGTGCTGTAACAACTTCAGGATTATCATCACGGATGGCTGAAGATGTAACGACAACATCAGCATCTTTTACCCATCTGCCGTCGTGTCCCTTAAAAACGGAGCCACCTATGGAGTGTAGCTTACGGGTGGTTACAGAGTCGTTTAAGTCGGAACCGGACACTTCATATCCCAGATTAAGGAGAAGCTCGGCAATTCCACTCATGCCAATGCCGCCTATTCCAACAAAGTGTATTTTTTGAGTCTTATTATACATACAGTTAGGCTATATAGATTTTTATAAGTTTCACTTTATTAACGTTGATGGCGTCGCAAAAACTCTTCTTCTGCTTCGTTGCTACATTTTCTGTTTAATTTCAACGTACCTTAGTACGCCGAAATTAGACAAAAATGTGTGCCTCGCATATGAAGCTTTTCGAAGTCTGCGCTATCTACTTAGCCATCGGGATTTTGCCCTTTTTACGAGTTCATCAACCTTAGACATTCATCTACTATTCGTTCCGCTGCTTTTGGGAATGCCTTGTTGCGCATAGCAGTACCCATCTTTTCTAATTCTTCCGGATTCCCGACGAGTTCTACTAATTGTTCAGCAAGTGTTTTGGCCGTGAGATTTTTTTCGGTTAACATTTTTGCACCGCCGCCCTGCACATAAAACTCTGCGTTTTTTTCCTGATGATTATCTGCAGCATAAGGATACGGAATAAGTAGTGCAGGTTTTCCCAGAACTGAGAGCTCTGCAAGAGTTGTGGCTCCTGCGCGCGAAACCAGTAAATCCGCCTCACCATAGATCGCTGCCATATCATTAAAAAATGGAGCAACCGTGGCATTAATATTATTCTTTTTATAATCGGCTTTCACAGTATCAGCATCAAGAGGGCCTGTTTGATGGATAACCTTTATCTGCTCCATATCTGAAAAACCCAGTGCAAAGGCCCCTGTAACCAGTTTATTAATTCCATGGGCACCAAGGCTCCCCCCTAGAACCAGCAAGGTAAAGGTGTTTTTCTTTGTGACCTTCCTCTTCTCAGATAATTCCAGGAGTTCTTTGCGAACAGGGTTTCCTGTCAAAACTGTTTTTTCTTCAGGAAAGCTTTTTTCACTTCCAGGGAGGGAAAGACAGATCCTTGAAACCAAACTTCCAAGTTTTCTGTTGGCAAGTCCTGGTACCGAATTCTGTTCATGGATAAGAGTTGCTTTCCCAAGAAGCCTTGCTGCTAGAACCACCGGCCCGGTCACATAGCCGCCAACCCCCACAACCAGATGAGGCCTGAAGCGGACTATGTGAAACATTGCTTCAAGGCAGGATAATGGTAATACAAGCAGCCCTTGAAGGAGTGATAAAAAATTCTTCCCCTTTAACCCCTTTGAATGGATAGAACGTGTGGCATACCCATATTGTTCAAGGCTTGCTTTGTCCATCTTTCTCTTTGTTCCCACAAAAAGTACTTCACTTCCAGGCAACCTGTCACATAATGCTTCAGCTGTTGCAATGGCAGGAAAAAGATGTCCACCTGTACCACCGCCTGTTAGCATAAGTCGTATCGGAGAATTCATCTGGCCGCCTTCTCCTTCGATTTTTGCGGCAGGCTCTGCACATTTTCCATAAAGACATCACCACGATGGCAGTAGTTATCGAACATATCAAAACTGGAACATGCTGGAGCCAGTAAAACAATGTCTCCAGGGTTGGCAATGTCAGCAGCCTTATTAACAGCGTCTTCCATGGAAGAAACATGATGGCTTACACTTACGTTTCCCATTGACAAGTCAATGGTTTCCGCCGCCTCACCGAATAAAACCAGTGCCTTTACTTTCTCTGAGACCAGCTCTCTTAAAACTGTATACTCTTCACCTTTATCTCTTCCACCGGCAAGAAGAATAATATTGCCTGGAAAGGATGCAAGGGCACTGAGCACTGCTCCTGTGTTGGTTGCCTTGGAATCATTGTAATAGTCAACTCCATCCACTGTTCTCACATGCTGTAAACGATGCTGTGCTGGAGCAAACGAAAGTAAACCTTTTTTAATATCTGTCTGTTCACAGCCAAGAAGCGAAACTGCAAGTACTGCTGCCTGGCTGTTCAACAATCCGGTATGGGAATCAAGCGATGTTCCTTTGAGTGAATAGTTATCGATCTGACCGTCGATGGTGATTGTGAACTCACGTCCACTCCCTTTTGCGGCACAACCACTCTCAAAATTTCCAAAACAATATTTCTCCTGCCCGTTAAGCAGGGGTTTTATTTGCTGACACATCGGATCATCGTTACAGATCACTGCCTTATCCGAAGCTTTTTGATGAACAAACATTTTCATTTTAGCAGCAGCATATTGAATCATATTCTTATGGCGATCCAGGTGATCCGGAGTAATATTTAACAGAATCCCAATATGAGGGCAAAAAGAACCAGCCGACTCCAACTGGAAACTTGAAAGTTCAAGAACCAGAAATTCAGCACGTTCACCAAGCCGTAAATAATCAAGAACCGGTGTACCAATATTTCCACCAACAAATACTTTTTTTTCTGCTGCCTGGAGTAATTCTCCAACAAGTGATGTTACCGTTGTTTTACCATTGGTTCCAGTAATGGCTACCACGCACTCTGTAAAATATGGAGCAGCAAGGGCAAGCTCTCCTAAAATTGGAATACCTTCCTCCCTGAGTTCATCCAACAGAGGCAAATCCGTTGGTACTCCCGGACTTATTACAATGAAGTCGCCCTGCGACATAAACTTTTTTGTATGTGCACCACCTTCAAAAGAAATCTTATTTTCACGCAGGTACAACTGATCTTTCTCCGAGAGATCAGTAAACTCACGGCTATCTGTTACAAAAACCTCTGCCCCTTTAGATATCAGAAAGGCAACAGCGGCACGCCCGGACACTCCCATGCCCATAACCACAGCTCGTTGTCCGGCTTCTATTTTATGATTCCAATTCATTATCATTGATGGCGTCGTAAAAACTCTTCACCTGCTTCGTTGCTGCATTTTTTGTTTAATTACGACGTACCCTGGTACGCCGAAATCAAACAAAAAATACGCGCCTCGCATCTGAAGTTTTTCGAAGTCTGCGCTATCTACTTAGCCATCTCTCAATTGACCTTTTTACGAGTCCATTATCATTAACGTAATTTCAATGTTGCCACAGCCACCAGACCAAGAATAATGGATACAATCCAAAACCTGACAACAATCTTGGGTTCACACCAGCCTTTCTTTTCAAAATGGTGGTGAAAAGGAGCCATAAGAAAAACCCGCTTTCCTTTGCTGAGCTTAAAATAGCCGACCTGGATAATAACAGAGAGTGCCTCCATAACAAACACACCACCAACAATGGCCAGCAGAATCTCCTGCTTTATTATTATGGCAACCCCGCCAAGTGAGCCTCCAAGTGCCAGCGACCCAACATCTCCCATGAAAATCTGAGCCGGATATGCGTTAAACCACAGAAAACCCAAACAAGCCCCAACCATCGCACCGCAAAACACTGCCAGCTCACCAGCTCCCTGAACATAAGGAATCTGAAGATACTCTGCGAGGATCGCATGACCTGCCAGATAGGAAAAAACAAGGTAAACGGATGCCGAAATAATTGTGGGGCCAACAGCTAATCCATCAAGGCCGTCTGTCAAATTCACCGCATTGGATGATCCAACAATGACAATTATGGCAAAAACAACATAAAACCAGGAGAGGTCAGGGTTGATATCTTTTAGAAATGGGACGCTCAACAAACCATCATATCCAGGGTGCAGCAAAACAAAAAGTCCTACAACAGATGCACCAAAAACCTGTAAAAACAATTTCCCTCTGGCGCTGAGCCCGGCACTGGTCTTTTTGCTAATTTTCTGAAAATCATCAATGCCACCAATAAAGCCAAAAAAGATTATGACAAAAAGCAACAACCAGACCAGGGGATTGGTGAGTTTTGCCCAAAGCAGCGTAGACATGGTGATGGCAGCGAGAATGAGGACGCCTCCCATGGTGGGAACTCCCTGCTTGGCAAGATGCGTTTCAGGCCCGTCATCACGAACCACCTGCCCGATCTGGTGTTGTTTGAGTTTTCTTATAAACCAGGGGCCAAGGAAGAGCATAAGTAGAAATGCGGTCACGGCACCACCGATGGAGCGAACGGTGATATATCTGAACACATTAAATACGCTGAAACTGTTATGTAAAGGATAGAGAAAGTGATATAGCATTTTCGTTTTTTACTTTTTCTTTTTTTCTCGGATTAGTCGTTCTACAAGTGTATCCAGATGCATACCACGGGAGCCTTTCACAAGGACATATGCGCCCCTTTCCTTACTGGTTCCGGCAAGCATCTCAATAAGCCAGTCATAACAGGTATCCTTATCTGAGAATACATGTACTGAATTTGTATCCATCCCCTTATAAACGGCACCCTCTGCTGTATGGCATGCAAACTCGCCGACAAGAGCTAAAAAATCAATCCCTGAGTCTGCAGCATGCTCACCAATTTCTTTGTGCAAAGCTTCGCTGTTAATACCTAGTTCCAGCATATCACCAAGGATTGCCAAACGTTTACCACTACCAAGGGCGCCCAGAGTAGAAAGACCCGCCTTCATTGACTCAGGATTGGCATTATAGGTATCATTAATAATACGGCTGCCGGCAGGACCGTCAAGCACTTCCATACGACGATCTGCCGGAACAAAAGAAGACAAGCCCTTCGCTATACAATCAATATCTATCCCAGCAACATGGGCTATCGCTGCGGCGGCAAGCCCATTTAAAATATTATGATGTCCAGGTACAAAAAGACGAACAGAAGCCTGCTGATCTTTCACATGGAGCCTAAATGATTGCTCTTCCAGATTCCCGGTTTTTATATCACTCGCGTGAATATCAAGGGAACAATGATTGCCATTATTTAGACCAAAAAAGATTTTCCTTTGGGTGTATTTCCTGGAAAGATCCATGACTCTCAAATCTTCTTTATTAATTACTAAAATAGTTTCTTTGTCACAAGTCTGAAACAACTCTTCTTTTGCTTTTGCTACCCCTTCAATGGTACCGAGTCCAAGAAGGTGCGCACCATGAACATTTAAAATACATGCGATATCTGGTTTTGCAATCTCAGTAAGCCTTTTAATCTCACCGGGTTTGTTCATCCCCATCTCCAAAATCACTGCTTCATGTTTGGGAGATACAGGAAGTAGCGACAGTGGCAAACCAATCAGATTATTAAAATTCCCTTCAGTTTTCAAAACTCTTTTACGTGGTGTATCAATTTGCTTCGGCCATTGTTCATTGAAGATGGCTGCACACATCTCTTTGACGGTTGTCTTTCCACTACTGCCGGTTAAGCCTACAACTTTGGGGTGAGATACTTCCTTCATGCACAATCGTCTATAGGAAGCAAGATCACCCAGTGCCTGTTCTGTATTGTTCACTAAAATAACAGGTACGCTGACAGATACCTCGGGCAAACGTTCAAGGATAAGGCATCCGGCACCGGAACTAACCACCTGATCTACATAATCGTGAGCATCAAAGCGTTCTCCAACAAGTGCCAGGAAAATATCATTTTCTTGGATATTCCTTGAATCTGTTTTAATGGAAACAAAACTTTTCTTTTCATTTTCAGCCCCTGTGAGTTTCCCGTTTGTTGCCTTCACAAGTGACTCAACATTCCAGCTGCAGAGCGCTTCTGCAGCCTCAAGGCTGTCATCAAAAAAATGTTTTCCTTCAGGAGTCAGTTGATACTTTTCATGCCCTTTTCCTGCGACAAGAACAATGTCATCACTTCCTGCTGCTGCAATGGCTGCAACTATTGCCTGATGACGATCTGCTAAAACCATATACCCTTTCCCGTCGTTCTCTCTTTTACTTAACCAGGACTTGTCATGCTGCAAAAGAGCAGTTTGTGATATCCCCTCAACAATTGATGAAAGGATAGCAGCGGAGTCTTCAGATCTTGGGTTGTCATCTGTGAGAATCACAATATCAGAATACTTCCCTGCTATTTCCCCCATAACTTTCCGCTTTTCTTTATCGCGATCTCCACCACAACCGAAAACGCAAAATAGAGCTGTGTGGGGAAGTGCTTTTACGGTTTTCAACACCTGTTCCAAGGCATCAGGAGTGTGTGCATAATCGACAAAGACAGTGGGACGAAAGTTTTTTTCTCTGTTACTCGAAGCTATTCGCTGCATGCGTCCGGGGGCTCCTGTAGCATTACTCAAATGTGAACTAATAGCAGAAATGGGAAGCCCCAGAGCCATGGCCATGGCAAAACTTGTCTGAATATTTTCCACATTAAAGTCACCAACAAGGGATGAAACGACCTCACATGTACCATCCGGTGTCTGTAGATTGATTCGTGTCTCCTTTAAACCACCTGTAACAGTTGTTGGGAAGATATCACTATCAGTTTTGTTTCCACAACTGATGACAGATAAACCCCGATTAAAACAGAGTGCCTGCAACCGGGTACTCCACGTTAAATCTTCTTGACCAAATGTGATTACAGCAACTCCAGCGTCAGTCAAATGTTCAGAGAACAGTGACGATTTAACCAGAAAATAATCTTCCATGCTTCCATGATAATCGAGGTGATCATGGGAAAGGTTTGTAAAAGCTGCAACATCAAATTTAATATTCCCAATACGATTTTGCTCAAGTCCGTGAGACGAGACTTCCATGATCACGGTATTCACTCCGTTATCACGCATTTCCCGTAATGTTTGCTGGAGAAGTATTGGTTCTGGAGTGGTGAAGGAGGATGGAATATGTATTAATTCGCCCTGTAAATTATAATAACGATAATTTATGGTTCCAAGCACTCCTACCTGTTTTCCGCACTGCTGCAGAACACCTTCCAGCAGATAGGTGATTGTCGTTTTTCCGTTAGTTCCAGTGACAGCAAGTAGTGACATATCCTTTGCAGGATTAGAGAAAAGAACTTCCGCAAGAGTAGCATATGCTTTTCTGGTATCTTTAATTTCCAAAATGCAGAGATCATCACTCGTATATTCAGAAGTGTTAAGACGCCCTTCTTCAAGTAGCAATGCAGAGCAACCCGACTTTATTGCCTGAGCAACAAAATCATGACCATCATTCCCACTTCCAGCTAGAGCAACAAACAAGGTGCCCGACTGAGCCTTCCGCGAATCATTGGTGACCTGACTTATAAAACAACATACTGGATTGCCCGATATAACGTCTACAGAGAGGGATTCAACCAGATTTGCCAAAGAGGACTTTTTAGAAGATGACACAGCAGTACCGGGACTTGCACAAACCCAGTCCGTAACAATGGCGCTGTGTTCTTTATTGGACATTTTGTTTCCTGTTTCGGTCGTAAAGATTGACAATAATGAAAGACCGAAGAACCATTTCGATACTATTCCTATTATAGCTTGTGTTTTATCAACCCTTCTTCAGGGGGCTCATCACTTTTCAGAGTCAACACGCAGTGCTCACCCTTTTTGATTTTCTTCCCGGCCTTTGGGGTCTGAGAAAATACCCGGCCAGTTCCCTTTACAGTGATACTCACCTCAGTACGCTGCAAAAGGCGTAAACTTTTGCGCAGACTCAAACCTTTCAAATCAGGCATAACCCTAATCTGCTTATCAAGCATTCCTGCCAAACTTTCAGAAGGAGGTAATTCTGACCTTTTTGCTGCCTTAAAATTATGCTCGTCCCCGCCTGCCACCTCAAGCACATCTGCCAGATTTTGATGAATCTGCTGCAGTGCGACCATTGATGGGAGAACAGAATCAATTTTCCCGCTCAATGACGGAGATCTTAGCGCTGGCTCCAGTTCAGTTACCCTTGAAGCAAGAAGTAAAATCAGTTCCGGTTTCTCGGCAGGAATCATGACCAACGACATCTGATCCCGAACATAATGGCTCTTTGTCGCATCAGAACTGTCCATCACCAGGGAAACAGTATCACCGGAAAGGGTTGTTGAGCCCAGGATTCCTTTCCGTCCACTTTCCTTTAACATCTTTCTCAGTTCAGCCGAAACAAGAGAGGGGAAAACATTCCTACCAGTCTTCTGCCCATGAAAAGCATCATAAAAGAACTCTCTTTGCCCGGGCCTCTCCATGATGTGATCTAAAATATGGGGCTGTATCTTTTTCCCACCATTTAAGAGATGAGCCATTCCCAACAACACTTTTAAGGGAGAAGCTGTTTTGGGAACCGTACCCAGATCTGCAGCAGGCAGACAACCAACATACTGTTCAAGGGCACTAACTTCTTTTTTATTCCTTGAAAAATCAACATGCAGATCAGTTGTCAACTGTAAACGTTCCCAAAGCCTGAGCTGCCTGGAAAAGTTTACTTTATCTGATACCAGACTCCATGGGTACACCTGCTTTCCAAGTTCCCAACCACCTTGCAAAAGTGCTGCATCCCGAAAGAATTTCCGTATCTCCTCCGGAATAACCATTGGAGCGAGAAAAAGATTTTCCAAGACCTCATTCTCCGTCTGCCAGACACTGTTCAGGTTATAGGAGGGGTAGCTCACACCCGCTATGATCTCACCCTGCACAGTATCGAGCAACAGAGAAGTAATGCGGCCACTTCCCATCTTTTTACCAAGACCCGCCACATACTTTTCGAGTATTGCCTGGATCTTCATGTCAAGGGTCAAAACGAGATCATGACCGTTAGTGCTGGTGTGTCCAAGTCCCTTCAGATCAATGGCGGGAAAATCACTCTGCAGAACCCGATCCTGATTCAAGAGGCGATTGTAATAGTGTTCAACACCAGACAACCCCAATTGGTTTTCAGCATTTCCAATCAGGTGGGAAGCATATTCCTGCATGGGGTAGCTTCTTGCAAGCTCCCGATGCAGGTAAATCCCGGGTAAATCCAGTTTTCCCACAGCATCCTCATCTTCCTGGCCTATATCCCGACGAAGCCAGACCAGGTGAGAATCCCTTCTCATTTGAGCTATTAATTCAGACTCAGGCAAACCAAGTAATTCTGACAAAGTCGCTGCGGTTCCCGATATATCCCTTACTTCCCTTGGTCTGACATAAATGGACACACGCTCAAGTGTCTGGGCCAGCTCTTTGAAATTCCGATCGTAAATAGTTCCCCGAACAGGGGCTGTTTCCCAGTTTTCAATCGAAACAGTTTCCTGCCAGATAGCCGCAATATTTATCAGCTGTTTCTTATAGGCAAGCCATATCCAGACAACAACCGCAACACAAAGAAGACTGAGCGCCAAGATCCATAAACGTCTCCTTTTATTATTTGCTGTATTGAGACGAGATCTCCTGGCCATTGACTCTTCACGAATTTAATTTCAGGTGGCTGCTTACTTAAAACTTTCGATACTGCCCGGATACCGGAATATGAATAGCAAGCTGATTCCCCGCTATTTCACCCACTGCTTCAGGAGAAAACAACCTTGCCTTCTGGGCACGTAATAAAACATTGGTATTGGCCAGTTCATTGTAAATCTTTTCCATCTGGTCAATTTCAGCAGAAACTTTTGCATTTGATCCATTGAGGAGCAATGAGGCAATGAGAAGAATAACAGATGCTGCGACAAGAACCTTTGAGACTCCTAACCAGAACTGTTTCCCTCCTGGAACAGAGAATGTGTTTCTACGTCTTCCCAAGGCACGATTTCTAAAAGAATTCCTGCGGGGAATCATTGTATGGGCTGAAGGATTAATTATCATAATAGCACCTCTTCAATCAAAGTTTCTCAGCAACCCGCAATCGGGCGCTCCGTGACCTTCTGTTCTTTTCCTGCTCTTCATGACCTGCAGCAACGGGTTTTTTCGTAAGAACCTTAAGTTGCTTGTTGTCTCGAAATTTCCTCTTAACCATTCTGTCTTCCAAAGAATGGAAAGATATGACACAAAATCTTGCCCCCGGCAGCAATCGATCGACACCGGTTTCAAGGATACCTGCAAGATTCTCAAGCTCTGTGTTCACTGCTATTCGCAAGGCCTGAAATACACGTGTTGCAACATGGATCCGTTTGGGATGAAATGCTTTTGGCACTGCCCCAGCTACAAGATCCGCAAATTGCATGGACGTTTTAAAAGGTTGTTTCAGCCTTTCTTTAACAACGAATGATGCAATTCTTCTTGCCTGCTTTTCTTCGCCATAATAATAAAAAATATCGGCAAGCTCCTGTTCTGTTCCTCTATTCAGGATGGAGGCGGCGGTGACTTCACGCCGTGTGTCCATTCGCATATCAAGTGGTTCATCCCGCTGAAAGCTAAATCCTCGCCCACCCTGGTCAAGCTGTAATGATGACAACCCTATATCGATAAGGATTCCATCTACCTTATTAAGCCCTACTTCGTCTAAGCCTTCTGCAATCTCCGAAAAATTCCTTCGTATAATGGTCAAGCGATCACCAAAAGATTTTAGTCTCTCCCGGCTTTTTGCAATGGCTGCCTCATCCCAGTCAAACGCGATTACACGTCCGTTTGGACCACTGTTTTGAAGAATTGCTTCCGTGTGTCCGCCAAGTCCAAGGGTTCCATCCACATACACGCCATCACTTTTGGGAGCAAGAAACTCAATGGTCTCCAAAGGCAATACCGAGCAATGAATTTTTGCTGCTTCGTTTTGACCAGTCATTAGAGGATTCCAAGCTTGGACAAGCCCTCATCAAAACTATCAAAATTCTCACGGGTCGTCTGAACTTCCAGCTGCCAGGCCTCTTTATCCCATATCTCAACCCAATCCCGCATACCGGTAAGGACAACTTCCTTGCCAATACGAGTTTCTGTGCGGAGTGCCAAAGGAAGAAGAATACGACTCTGTTTATCGAGGTTACACTCTGTAACACCGGAAAATACCAGACGAATGAAACTTGCAAGACGAGGCTGCTCTTTCCCCTGGTCAATGAGTTTGTCCTCAATAATCTCCCACTCAGAAACGGGGTAAGCGCGCAGATGCTTTTTCCAGGGAGCAATCATCAGAGTCTCTGTGCCGTACTGAGCCAGGACATCACGGAAACGGCTGGGGAAATGTAAACGCCCCTTGGTATCCAGACTATGGTCAGACTTGCTACGAAATCTGCTTTTTATGACCTTCTTCTCTCCCATTCCCCGCCACGTGTTTTCCACTTCACCCCACTTTACTCCACCTATATAACTTTTATAGCAGGATTGAGCTTCTTGTCAAGAAATCTTATTCAAAATCACAAGACTTTAAAGAGACCTCCACAGAAACTAACAGACACACCATAAGGAGGGGGGCTCTTTTACGGAAACACTATATATTGTAGCGTACAGCGTGTTGACCCTTTTAAAACAAGAAGAGAATTATTAAGGATAACTAGGTGGACATACTGATAATATAGAATGTTTTGAAAAAGACAAAAAAAACACTTAAAACGGAGAACAGTTGAGAGCGGTGGTGCAAAGTGGGGTACGGAGTATACACAAAGAGATGCAGAAAATGTAAGATCTTTAGATTAACCTTCCTCAGTTTCTCGGAGTCTACGCTACCTGTTTTTTATTGCAGGAATCATGGAGTAAGGCAAATACATTCCATATTTGAACTATTCGCGTCCTTATTGTTGTTTGAAACTATGTCGAGGCTGTTTCAGTCCAAACTGTTTAATTTGGATTTATATTTTGACTTCTGTTATCGCATTTTGATAACATCAATAAAGTATTAAGTATTATTCTTGCTTCAATTGCTATTCCAAGAGTAAAATTTTGACTTTATATGGAAGTTAAATAACAAACAGAAGGGGGGCAGAAATGCAATATGAGGGCCGTCGTTTTCTAAAACTATTTAAAACTGCTGCTGCAGGTGGAACATTGGTGGCCTTGATTCCGTGTATTGCTGCAGCGACATTCGAAAACATTGAATACAGACACGACAGCATAAAAATGTCAAAAAAATAATTTAACACCATTAAAAGGACCGCCCATGGCAAGAATTTTTTTTTCTCGAATAATCTTTTTTACTCTCTCCTGCATACTCCTGAGCACTTATGGAATTGCTCAGGATCTTGCCGATATCAAAAAGTCCGGAGTTTTGCGTCATCTTGCCATTCCCTACGCCAATTTTTATACCGGTCAGGGGGATGGGCTGGACGTAGATATGATCAAAGGTTTTGCCAGGGAACTTGGTGTTCGCTATGAATTAATCCCAACAAGCTGGGCAACAGTTTTTGGAGATCTGACTGGCGTTAATGCCAGACGTTCCGGAAAAAACGCCGAATTACTTGATCGTGCTCCAATTCGGGGTGATCTGGTTGCCAATGGTATGACTATGCTGGACTGGCGAACACAGATTGTAGATTTTTCCGTTCCCACATTTCCATCGGGCGTGTGGCTTATCGCCCGTGCCGACTCACCTTTGACTCCGATTACTCCGACAGGAACTTCTGCGGGGGATATCGCTCGGGTTAAGGAGAAACTCGTGCACCACGTTGTACTTGCGCTGGCAAATACCTGTCTTGATCCCGGCCTGTACGGAATGGAAAGCACCGGTGCAGATGTCAAGCTGCAGCCGAAGGGACGCAAACTCAACGAAATGGTTCCGGCAATCCTCAATAACGATGCTGAAGCCACTCTTCTCGATGTACCGGATACCCTCATTGCCCTTGAACGCTGGCCCGGCCTCATCAAGGTGATTGGGCCCATTTCCGTTAATCAGTTAATGGGAGTTGCTTTCCGTAAAGATAGCCCTGAGCTTCGGGCCGCCTTCCATACCTACTTTATGCGAATCCGGAAAGATGGAAGCTATAACAAAATGGTTCGAAAATATTACCCGGCCGTTTTTCGCTACTCGGCAGATTTTTTCAAATAACTAATCGACAACCAGCAACTGTGATGAAAGATTCGCCAATACTGACCAAAACGAATGCCATCCGCCTGGGAGCTGTTCTCCTCGGGAGCTATATTACTTTATTGATAGGATTGGTATATCTTGGCCAGATTCATCTTCGCCAGTCGCTACTGGAACAATCCAAGCTAACAATCGAAAACCAGGCGACCGCAATCAATTATTTTCTCAATGAGCAACAGGATCAAATTAAAGAATTCACAAAGAATCCAACTGTTAATGCATTTTTTGCCAATCGGGCCATGGGTATGTCCATGAAATATGGCCTGAGGGCCAGCCTGGAAATGATACGGGGAGAGCTTAAAGACTTGTGCCAACGAAAAAAACTGCTCTATCAACCTGTGTATAGTAATATTTATTTTATTGATGGGGATGGAACAATTCTGGCCTCTGCAAAAAAGACAGACAAACATCGGGTGGATATGAACTCCACAGATATTGCTGAACTGGATGGGATTTCATTACACCTGTACCAAAATGCAGGCGGAGGATACAGTGCCAGATACACAGCTGGTATTATCTATCGGCATCAACTTAACGGATTAATTATTGCCGATATTGATTTGGCCAGGGTTATACTTCCCTTGCTGCGGCACTCCAAAAATGATGATCTCGATAATAGCCTGATGCTCATAGGACCGGACAAACAGGTACTGGTCTCCACAAAGCCTGTGGAAAAGTCCTATTTCAACTCCACTGGAAGCCAGACACCAATTTCCATCCCTCTGGGCAGATCAGGGTATTTTCTGGAAGGGGAAATAGCTCAAAACCAGAAGATACTCCTGACCTCTCCCTGGTTTCTTGGTGCAATAGCTTTACTCTCTTTTCCGGTTGTGGGGGGCTTGCTATTACTGGTACGTCTCAACAATAATCACCTGCTACTACAGGTAAAATTTTCTGCTTCACAGCAACAGAAAAAGTTAGCACAACAAGCCAATATTCGTGTTAATGCTGTACTTGCCGGTATCGATGCCATTGTTTATGTAACGGATATAGAGACTAGCAAAATACTCTATTCAAATGCTGCAGCAAATGCCCTCTATGGAGATATAACCGGGAAGATATGCTGGCAGGCTCTTTATAGGAACCAGGGGAAGCCGTGTTCTTTTTGTGTCGATACAGACTTGCTGGATAAGAACGGTAATCCCAACCCGACCCTTACCATGGAATTTCAGCATAGTGAAAATAAGCGATGGTTTCATAGTGCGGATTGTGCAATCCCCTGGGATGATGGCAGGTATGTCCATTTACGTGTGGCAACTGATATTACCAGCAGAATCAAAAACGAACAGGCGCTGCAGGATGCCCATAAACAGCTTGAAACCCTGGCCTATTACGACCCTCTTACACGTCTGGCGAACAGGCGATTATTTATTGACCGATTGAATCACGCATTTCCCCTTGTCAATCGTACAAAAAGTGGAATAGCGATCTGCTATCTGGATCTTGATAAATTCAAAGAGATCAATGACGCTCATGGCCATGAGACAGGTGATCAGTTGCTTATTCAATTTGGTGATCGCCTGTTAGAAAATTTACGGACAGAAGACACCGTTGCTCGTTGGGGTGGTGATGAATTTTCCCTGCTTATCAATAATCAGAAGAATAGACAACAATGTACTCAAACCTTAACCAGGCTCATAGAAAATCTGACTGTACCATACGAAATCAATGGGAATATTTTCCAGGTAACAACCAGCATTGGAGTTACCCTTTACCCAAAAGATGCTGGTGACCCGGATATGCTGCTCCGTCACGCAGACCAGGCCATGTATATCGCCAAACAGCAGGGGCGTAACCGTTATCATTTTTTTGATCCGGAACAGGATCGAATAATCAGGCGTAAGAACGAGAAAATTGCCCGCATTGCAACTGCCATCAGTAAGGATGAGTTGTGTCTTTTTTACCAGCCAAAAATTGATATGGCAACAGGAGAAATCATAGGTGCGGAAGCTCTGGTTCGGTGGCAGCACCCAGATAAAGGGCTACTTTCACCGATACATTTTCTGCCACTGATCGAGGGACACACCCTGCAGTCTAAGCTTGACGAATGGGTCCTGCGGTGTGCCCTGCGACAGGTTGCACAATGGCAAAACACCATGACTGAATTTGTGGTCAGTATTAATATATCAGCCCAATATCTACAAAAATCAGGTTTTGTCAATCAATTGAAAACTCTCCTGGCCGAATTTGGGGTGAAGGGCAGTCTTATTGAACTGGAAATACTGGAAAATGGAATATTAAATGATTTGGATACCATATCATCAATCATCCGACAGTGTGTCGATTTTGGGGTTAGTTTTTCCCTGGATGATTACGGAACCGGCTTCTCAACACTAACGCATATAAGGCGTTTACCGGTTCAAACCCTGAAAATTGATCAATCATTCATTCGAGACATGCTGGCCAGTAAAGACGATTTACATATTGTTAAAGGTGTGATTGATCTTGCAAAAGCCTTTGAGCTTGAAGTCATTGCAGAGGGAGTGGAAACAACGGAGATAGGGAGCAAGCTTCTGGAATTGGGTTGCAGGTATGGCCAGGGCTTTGGCATAGCCAGGCCAATGCTGGGAAAAGATCTCCTTGACTGGCAAAAAAGATATCTGACTCCCAGACAGTGGCTGGTTCAAGGTCGCTCTCTGTACGAGGATTGCCCTAGGAGCCTGTCCGAGAATAGACATTTTGAGCACACAGCAAAACTCATAACAACAGAATAATATTGATGACAGAATTTATACAACAATTCAGCCCCGTCATGCAGGCGATCATGGCCACACTCTTTACCTGGGGAGTAACAGCAGCCGGTGCTGCACTTGTTTTTCTTACCCGCACTGTAAACCATAAGCTGATGGATTCAATGCTTGGCTTTGCGGCTGGTGTAATGATTGCTGCAAGTTTCTGGTCACTTCTTGCCCCTGGAATTGAAATGGCCGAACAGTTCGGGCAGACCCCGTGGCTTACAGCAGCTCTTGGGTTTATGGGTGGGGGGATATTTATGCGAGTGATAGACAGATTCTTACCCCACCTCCATCCCAGCCTGAGCATTGACAAAAGTGAAGGGGTAAAAACTTCATGGCAGCGAAGCACCCTGCTGGTACTTGCCATAACTCTGCATAATATCCCTGAGGGTCTGGCCGTTGGTGTCGCCTTTGGAGCAGTGGCCGCAAAACTCCCGTCTGCCACCATTGGTGGGGCAATTGCTTTGGCAATTGGTATTGGAATTCAAAACTTCCCTGAGGGTGCCGCCGTTTCCATGCCGCTTAGAAGAGAAGGAATGAGCAAGGGAAAAAGTTTTCTTCTGGGACAGGCCTCAGGAATAGTGGAACCCATTGCCGGAGTTCTTGGTGCAATATTTGTATTGAAAATGCAAGGCCTTTTACCATATGCTCTCTGCTTTGCCGCCGGTGCCATGATTTTTGTGGTGGTTGAGGAACTCATCCCGGAATCTCAAAGAAAATATGAAAACATCGACGTCGTTACCATGGCTACAATGAGTGGATTTTCGGTGATGATGATACTTGATGTGGCCTTGGGATAACTCCTCGCATTGTCTGTTTCTCAATTATGATGGCAGCCTAAAAGGTAAAATTTCATTTTGATATGAAATATATTCATGATAGGCTTTCATTAGCAGAATATCGGAGGAAATTGGAAAAAGATCCCGGTATGCTGAAAGCATGGCTACTCACGGAAATATTCGCACCTGAACTGATACGAATAAATTCACCTTTGCAGCCAAAATCGTTATTTCAGGAGCAACGCTCTTCTACCAACACAGGTATTCACGTTGTCGTTCACCATTTTTAAACGTATTCGTCGGCATGCCGCGATATCAACAGGAAATTTCGAGATATTATTTAAAGATATCGAAATATGCCCCCTGCCCATTGCAATCACGAAATTACTGGAAGAGATAAATAAGCCTGAAGTGGATATGAAGCAGATTTCCCTGTTGATAACTTCATTACCGGAGATTTCGGCCCAGGTTCTCAAAATGGTCAACTCCTCGTTGTATAGTTTACGCTCCCCTGTGCTCTCCATACAACATGCGGTTAACCTGCTCGGCTTTAACCATATCCGAGCCACCATTCTGTCCTTTGCAGCTGTCAGCGCTATTCCCAGACCAACAGCTTCTTTCTTTAATCATCAGGCGTTTTGGGCCGACTCTCTTGTTCGTGCCCTTGTTGCCAGAAGTTTTGCCAATCACTATTGCCCTGAACAGTGTGACGATGCATTTACAGCAATGTTGATCGCAGATGTTGCTCTTCCTGTGTTACTGACGAATTGGAAGGAATACTACCAGCCTGTTGTGAAAGAATGGCTCACGTCCCAGGAACGCCTTTCAGTAATAGAGAAAAATCACTTCGGCTGGACCCATGCCCAGGCTGGAGCCTGGATTATGCAGCAGTGGAATTTTCCGGAACAGTTGATTTGCTTTGTTGGCATCCACAATGCAGATCCAGATTGTATTGATGATCTGCAACTTGAAGATACCATTGCCCGACCACTCATAATAGCATCCCTTCTGCCAAGCAGCCTGGGAGAAAAGACTGACAGGGCAGAACTGTTTGTTCGTGAAGCCCGGCAACATTTTTCTTTAAGTAGCGCAGAATTGTCGACTATAATAGATGAAACAGAACAGGGATTTCTGGAGTTTCATGAAATTCTTGGGCTTTGCCATGTTGGGGAGCAGCCCACCCTGGAAGCTGTTAAAAGGGTACTGACAGAGGAGTGAAAGTGTCATTATGAAGAATGGACAGCACGCATCAACCAGCCCGGAAAATATGGGCCCCCAAGGTAGTCTGTTCTTTAAAATTGTGAAATTTTTTTCGCGGCTGCAATTACGCTATCTGCTGCCACGAATAAAACATCCGGACCGGATTGTCCGGCTCTTTGTTTTTATTGAAGGTTCACTTGCTCTAGGTGTTATATCAGCAGTAGCTTATTTCGTGCAGTTTCCTCTTCTTTTCCCACCGCTTGGACCATCTGCCTTTATTCTTTTCAGGATGCCGATGTCGGCAGCAGCAGCACCACGTACCGTGCTTCTCGCTCACATGATTGGGCTGACTGCCGGCTTTATGGCACTCTTTGCAGGTTCCATCTTTTTCTCTTCAGGGGGAATCAACAACTCGGAAACAGTTACCATTAGCTCCATTGTTGTTCTGTCCCTGGCCATGGGATTGTCCAGTCTGGCAATGATCTGGATGGAGTGTAACCATCCCCCTGCCGCTGCAACAGCCTTGATTGTTGCCATGGGGAATATCACCTCTCCAGCCCATGTCTTCGGTTTAATCGTGGCCGTTATACTGCTGATCACTCTTGCCTGTTTGTTTAACCGAATACTTGGAGGACTGCCCTATTCATTTTGGGCACATAACCCAAAAGTCGCCGCAAACTATGGCACTCTTGCAGGAACAACCAATAACAAGCAGGGATACTGGCAGCAACTCTCAGACAGAATGTTCCATTCAGGCTTGTAATGGATTGACGGGAGAAGCCAGTGGCTGCTCCCATCACCCTGTATCACAAAATCTCAAAAACTACTGAATTAACCGATAAGGGTAAGACCTTTTTGTCCACTGGCTTTCAGGATATTTGTCCTGTAGCTTCATATACGCTTCTTTAAGCGGTTTTGGATCACCTGTGCTTTTATACAAGCTGACCCCTCTCTGAAAAACAGCTTCAGGAGCAGCATCACTTTGAGGAACTTCTGATAAAACCGCCTCTTCAGACAAATCTGTGGGTAACCTCAGGAACAAGCAAATTCCCAAGCGAGTGATATAGTGCCATTTCACGCAATTTGTCACTCCGAAATCCAAATGATTTTCTGATAGTCAGTTTAGCTTTGTTGTTGAACCCCTCTACGATGCCGGATGAAAACTCCTTTTTGGCATGAAAGTAGTTGAGGATCAGTGGCTTGTGTTTGCGAATAGTACGGGCAAATTTTTTCAGTTCCGGGAGGCTGCGATGACGCATGACATCCTTGGTCCACTGATCTATAAATAAGCATGCCCATACGGGACATTTGTACGTCCAGAGATGATCGAAATCTTCTTTAAACAGGTATGCTTTGACTGTGCGTAGATTCATGCCAAGAAGCTCTCGTAGTTTTGTTCTGGATTTGCCACGCACCCGCTTTTTCCTTTTTAGAAAAAACCATCTGCTGTTTTTTAGATACGCTGGTTTACCGGCATCTTTGAGCCTCTTGGCCTCTGAGCGGCGTACATTATCAACGGCTTTATTGAGATTCATGACAATGTGAAAACGATCCAGGATGTGAACTGCATTTCCAAGGCGCTCGGCGATGACGGTGATATATGCTTTCCACATATCCGAACAGACAAACTGAATAGCCTGGCATCGTTGTTCACCCATGAAATCACAAAAAGCATGGAGGGTTTCCTTTTTATGGTCTTTGCCAATCCACAGTAATCGACGACAATGTTTGTCTATCTGGTAAACGAGAGTGAGGTACTTGTGCCCTTTTTTATATTGGATTTCATCAACTCCCCTCACAAAAAGAGGGGGAGTTGATAGAGAAAAGATATTCGGTGATCAAATTACCCACAGATTTTCCGGAAGAGCCGGAAGAGCCTGTTCTTGTGAGCCGGAAACGGATTGTACAAAAAATGGAGGCAACTAAACTAACGCACAATACTTTTAAAGGATTCTTCCAGCCCGGGAATGCATGATGATAATACCAAAACAACTACAGAAACAAGACGATGGAACGTTCTAACGTTCTTCACTAAAAGAATAGAAATACAGTCTAACAATTTTCATTGGAGAGATGCCTGTTTACGGATCAGACAATAGAAGTAAGCCAAATACGGGCGCCATTTTTTTTTGAGGATTCTTGTTTTTCAATGTGACAATAGTATTCAGTGTACTCCATAAATCAGATGTTTTGGGTACACAATCCTGTTTATAGTACCACCAAAAATACCCACCAACATAATAATCACCTTGAATATCAAGCTCATAATAGCGGTGCATAAATTGGGCTTTATTGGCGTTAATCGTTGTACCAACCTCACCAAAACCAAGTTTTGCATTTGGAAAAACACCATGGAGATCATCAAACACCTGCTGCCATTGGGCCTGAGTATGCACTACATTTTCACAATCATCCTCATAGTAACTGAAAAAGACATAATCAAGACCACTTTTCATCTCCTCTGAGATATTTGCATTTACCCAGGTAAACATTTCATGTTCGGGCTTGTCATAAAAACAGGATTTGTTGTAGTAGAGATTGAGGGCGGTGATCAGTCCACGAGCTTTCACTGCCCCATAGGCTCCCTCTATTTTGGCGACAACATCTGCAGTTTCTCCAAGCCATTCACCATTAACCTCATTTCCTACTTCCCAAATATCGACACTCCCTCCAAATGCATCCAGATACTCTGTTATTCGGTCAATATATTGCTGAACCGTGTAATCTTTTACATAAAAACTATCAAGGATCTCCCCCATGACAAAACTGACAGACTTTATGTTTGCAACAGAATCGGTATATTCGGCAGCCGCTACCCACTCGTCAAAAACGATACGGACAGTTGCCTTTATATCGTGGCTTGAAAGAGCATCTTTAATCTCAACGGGTTGTTCCCAGGGATTATCAATTGTTACCCCAAACATAAAGGGCTCTGCCACAGCTTCCTTTCCAACAAAACATAAGGAAATAAAAAGAGCAGCGGAAAGTAAAAGAATATTGGTGGAACTATTTCGAACCTGCAATTTTTTATGTTTTAGTTTTTTAACAAATATGGGCAGCGAGAGGGTTGCTCCCACTCAGCTGAGAATATCACTAAAGGGAAGAGCTTCATTATTGGCAAGTAGTTGAGCTGATTCCGTGGGCAGGACAGGTCGCCAATTGGTTGGAGAGCTAAAACCCTGGTAGCCGAGTTCACCCTTGATGGAGGGGTAAAAACGGTCATACACCACCTGCTGGTTGAGTTCACTAAACCTGGTCTGCAGGGCATCGAGTTCGGTGACGGGATGTTCCTGCAAGGCGGTAAAAAGATCCGCAATGGTCACAGCACTTGCCGGAGAAATCCAGCAGAGCAGAACAAGGCAAATATAAGCAAGTCCTTTCATGCGGCCTCCTTTTGTTTTTGTATCTCTTCCATACTAATTTTCTCAGGTAATTGAACAGAAAGATTCTTAAGCGTTGTCAACAATTGACCGGCCAATTTATTCACAGGGGAAATGGCGTAAAAGGCCTTGGTCCCCTCACGATCCACATCAAGTAACCCCGCATCTTTTAATATTTTCAAATGCCTTGACAGGCGGGGCTGTCCCATATCAAAGGAGTGCTGCAGTTCACAGACGCAGCTCCTGCCATACCGTTCCAGAAATTTGATAATTCGTATCCGTGTGGGGTCATTAAGTGCCGAAATCAAACGAAGATAAGTATCCATAGTGAGCAATAAATTAAACAATCTAAATATTAAGATAATTGATATTAACGTCCGCAAAATTTTGAGAAGGAAACAGGTCCAAAGGGGTAGTTAGCCGATCCACTCTTCAACCTCGGCCTGTTTCGGGGCTCTGCCCACACATTTTACTTTTCCATCAACGACCACTGCCGGGGTGGAAAAAATTCCGAGTTTGGCAATCTCGGCAAAGTCTGATACCTTGGTAATAGTTGCATCAGCACCCTTGGCGGCAACGGCTGCCTCAACGATTTCCTGCGCCTGTTTACAGGACGCGCAGCCTGGTCCGCACACTTTGATTTCCATGCTTTATCTCCTCTGCATATATTGTTCTCATTGTTCACTATGACCGGTGATCCAGCCATGCTGATTAAATAATCATATTAAACAGAAAGCCGGTAAACAGGATTCCTGATCCAACTACAGCGATAAACACTGCGATCAATTTTGGTTTGAGTACCTTGCGCAGAATCACCATTTCGGGCAGGGAAAGGGCAATGACGCTCATCATGAAAGCCAGCACCGTTCCCAGGGCAGCGCCCTTGCCGAGCAATGCCTCAACAATCGGCACTATCCCGGCCGCATTGGAATACATGGGGATGCCGACAACAACGGCGGCAGGCACCGACCACCAGGCATCCTTACCCATGATCGAGGCCATGAAGGTTTCAGGCACATAGCCGTGAATGAGCGCACCGACAGCAATACCGGCAACCACATAACCCCATACTTTACCCACGATGTCGCGAACCGCATCCTTACCTCGTTCAATCCGATCGGGTATGGTCAGCTGTTCCTCCATAACCACGGCCTCTGCCGCCCGCAGTTCCTGAACCCAGTCTTCGATCCAATGTTCCAGTTTGAAGCGACCGATAATCCAACCGGAAATAATGGCAATCAACAGTCCTGTGGTCAGGTAGATAGCGGCTACTTTCCAGCCAAGCAGTCCATAAAGGAGTACAAACGCAATCTCGTTGACCATGGGAGCGGCAATAAGAAAGGAAAAGGTGACCCCAAGCGGCACACCGGCCTGAACAAACCCAAGAAACAGTGGCACAGCCGAACAGGAACAGAATGGTGTGACAATACCCAGCAGAGCAGCCATCACGTTACCGGCAGTTTCCCGTTTCCCGGCCAGGTATTTGCGAGTCCGTTCCTGGGTAAAAAAGGAACGGAGCATGCCGATAACAAAAACAATCAAAGTCAGCAACATCATGACCTTGGGCGTGTCATAAACAAAAAACTGGATAGCCTCACCAAGATGGCTCCCCTTTTCAATGCCGAGCAGGGTATAGGCAAAAAAGTAGGAGAAAGGCTCCAGCTGTTTATAAATGACATACCATATCACAAGGCCGACCAGACCGACCAGAATGGTTATGGCCATGTTTATATTTTTCATTTTGCTTCCAGCCGCCTGGCCGGCATCTGCCTTAACTCAGCCGCAGGATTGAATAGGTTCCATGATTTTTCTCCTAATTTTTCAAACGACAGGCACGCAGCACCGCTGCCTCAGGCAAAGCCTTACGCATCTGTTCTAGTTCTTCGTCGCTGTTCAGCCAGTGACGCAGTTCGGCAAGAATGGTTCCGGCGTATTCTGTCTCGCTGCCGTTGGCAAGGCTGTAGATGATCCAAGTGCCCTGCCGTTTCCTGTCCACCAACCCTGCGTCCTCAAGCAGCTTCATATGCTTGGATACCGTGGATTGGGCGAGTCCCAGGACATTCTGAATTTCGCACACGCAGAGTTCTTCTCCCTGCAGCAGCTTGAGTACCCTGACCCTGTTTGGATCGGACAGGGCTTTCATCACCCGAATAAATGCTTTCATTGTTCCCTTTTTCATTATTCATATATCGCCATTTAACGATTAAGATAACGCTATTCTTTTTTTTGTCAAATGTTTTTACTTCTGCAACCAGCATACGGTGGCTTAACAATGAGGCAGGTAAGGTGGTTGTTTTGCAAACAATGCGTAATCTGTCGTATCGTTAAAGCAAATTTCTGACCTTATGAAAGGTTACCCGGAAGCTGTTTTACAAAATCCCTGATTTCATCGCGAACCCGTCGGTAGTGGGTAATTGCCTCTTTTCCGCTTGCAGAATTTGCTGCCAGTCGAGGCGGGTCATCAAATCCTTTATGGATAATCCTGGTTTTGCCCGGAAAGAGGGACACGATTCATGGGCATTGTCGCAGACCGTGATGACATAATCAAAATCCAGCGTCGGTAACTCTTCAATCAACTTGGAGTTGTGCCCGGAAATATCCACTCCGACCTCTGCCATGGCCTTGACGGCCAGCGGGTTCAAACCATGTTTTTCAATACCTCCCGACCAGGTGTCAATCACATCACCCTTCAAATGGCAGGCCCAGCCTTCAGCCATCTGGCTGCGACAGGAGTTTCCGGTACAGAGAAAAAGTATTTTTGTTTTCATAAGAGCTGCCTCTTTTTGTAACCGCTCATGTGTCTGGGATACAGATTCAATCATTCTTTCCGGCGGACATGACAAACACCGCTCAAAGTCTTTTCGGCATACGGAAAATATTTATTTTTCAGCCTCAGGGCTACATTGACAAGTCCGATCAACACAGGTGCCTCCACCAGCGGCCCTATTACAGCGGTAAAGGCGTCGCCGGAGTCGATACCGAACACGGCAATGGCAACGGCAATAGCCAATTCAAAATTATTTGAAGCGGCAGTAAAACTTAAGGTCACCGTCTGTTCATAGGTGGCCCCTGCCTTCATGGACATAAAAAAGGAGAAAAGAAACATCACCAGGAAATAGATGGAAAGCGGAATGGCAATGCGCACCATATCCATAGGGAGTTGGACAATATATTTCCCTTTGAGGGAAAACATGGTCAGGATGGTAAAAAGGAGAAAAAGCAGAGTGAGTGGGCTAATTTTGGGTACAAAATTCTCTTCATACCATTGCTTCCCTTTGATCTTGAGTCCCACGTAGCGGGTCAGCATACCCCCAAAAAAGGGAATGCCGAGATAGATGAGTACGGATTTGGAAATATCCAAAATCGAGACATCCACCACCGCACCGCTCATGCCAAACCAGGTCGGCAGGACTGTGATAAAAATCCAGGTGTAGAGAGAAAAGAACAAGACCTAAAAAACGGAGTTAAAGGCGACAAGCCCTGCACAGTATTCGGTATCTCCTTCTGCCAGATCGTTCCAGACAATGACCATGGCAATGCAGCGGGCAAGACCGATCAGGATCAGGCCGACCATGTATTCGTGATAGCCTGAAAGAAAAGTAATGGCCAGCCCAAACATCAAGATAGGCCCGATGATCCAGTTCTGTAACAGGGACAGAGTGAGGATTTTTCCATTTTTGAACACCTGATCCAACTCTTCATACCTTACCTTGCCAACGGCGGATACATCATCATGATCAGGCCGATGGCAATCGGGATATTTGTCGTTCCTATTTGGAACGAATGTATAACATCGGTAATAGCCGGCAAGAAATAACCCGTCATAACCCCGACAAACATCGTCAAAAAAATCCACAGGGTAAGAAACCGGTCAAGAAAGGAAAGCTTTTTGGGTTTTGTATGCATGGGTCTCCTTTATTGCTTATCCGTATAGGAGGGATACGATAGGGCGAGAAATAAAAAATCATTTGGTTGCAGCGCAAGTCTCTTTATCTTTTGTCAGAAGGTAATCCCGCAACGATTCCTGGTCTTTTGGGGCCTGTTCAAGGGTGGAAAGGTAGCACAGGATCTCTTCTCCCAGGCCAGAACCGGTGAACGTCGTGTCTGTAATGAATCGATAGTACATCCATTTGCCCTTTCTTGTTCCGCTGACCCAGCCGCTGTTCCGCAGATAGGCAAGATGACGGGACGCAGTGGACTGGGGAAGAGAAAGCGTCGCCATGAGATCACAGACACAGAGTTCACCGTCCTTAGGCAGAGCAAGTATTCTGAGTCTTGTCTCATCACCAAGGGCTTTTAATATTCGAGCTGTGGCTTCCATACTATTTATCATATCTGTCTATGCGGATACTGACAAGGAAATTGAGGGGTTGAAGTAAAATAAATTAGCCTCTTCCGACAAATCTGTGGGTAAGTATAGTTCGCAATCCGCAGTAACGTGGTGATATAGGGCGACATGTTTGGCAAATATCTATCGTGCTAACTGATGCTCACTTTGAAAAAGGCAAGAAACAAAGATTCCAATGCTT
>CAMZLK010000063.1 GCA_947311475.1 uncultured Desulfocapsa sp. | reverse complement strand
TTTGATGACAATGGAGAGATCATTAACTACGTTGCCGTTAAACGGAACATCACCAAAGAAGCCGACCTTGAGAAGCAGCTCAATCAGGCCCAGCGAATGGAGTCAATTGGGCGGCTTGCAGGAGGGGTCGCCCATGATTTCAATAATATTCTCACCGTGATCAATGGGCACTCCCAGCTTGTCCTCTTGCGAATGGAGGCGGAGAACCCGATCAGAGAGGATGTGCAGGCTATACAAGAGGCTGGAAGCAAAGCCGCACGGCTGGTTCAACAGCTTTTGGCTTTTAGTCGTAAACAGATCATTCGCCAGGAAATCCTTCTTCTGGGGGAGGAAATTCAGGTAACCAAGAAAATGCTTGATCGCCTGCTGGGTGAAGATATCAGCATAATCCTGTCAATCGACAAGGATATCTGGCCTGTCATGGCAGATCGTTCCCAATTCGAGCAAATTCTCATCAATTTGGCAGTTAACAGCAGGGACGCCATGCCCGATGGCGGAAAACTGACCATTGAGGTAGCCAACACAAATTTGAGTAAGCAGAACAGTTCGCATCATCAACAGCTGGACTGTGGAGAATATGTGCTGTTGCGTGTAACAGATACCGGTGAGGGGATGACTCATGAGGTTCAAAAGCTCATATTTGAACCTTTTTTTACCACCAAAGAAGTGGGTAAGGGTACTGGACTGGGCATGTCAACCGTTTATGGAATCATCAAACAAAACAATGGCTGGATCGATGTGGCCAGTGAACCGGGAAAAGGTACAACTCTGAGCATCTACTTTCCAAGATGCTACGAGAAAGCAGAAACTGTTCCAGGTTCTCTATCTGACGGGGATATTCGCGAGCTCGACCAGGGAATTGCAACCATACTTCTGGTTGAAGATGACAGCAAAGTCCGTACACTTTTTAAAAGATTGCTATCAAATCTTGGCTATACCGTTCTTGAAGCCAAAAATGGTAAAAATGCCGTGGACGTGTCACGCCAGTTTCATGATACTATTCATCTTGTGCTCACAGATGTTGTAATGCCGGAAATGTACGGTCCTGAACTGGCCAGAATTCTCCAGCAGGAACGACCTGCCATAAAAGTGCTTTTTATGTCCGGCTATACAGAAGACACCATTACCCGGCATGGGGTGCTGAAAGACGGCATTAACTTCCTGCAAAAGCCGGTCGCCCCGGATACCATGGCAACGGTGATACATGACATTCTGTCGGAAGGTGATCCGCACGTATGATTTCCATTTCGTCTCAGGAAAAGGAGAAAATGGCCAGATAGTTGCTATTCTTTTAAAAGAACAGCACAGCCCGCAGCTATCATAACCCCACCCGCACATCTATTTGTCATCTTAAGTGCTTTCCTGCTTTTTAAGAGTTGTCCAGCCCGTGAAGCTGCCCAGGCGTAACAGAGAAGCACGGCCCCAAGGACAATGGTAACTACCAGGCCGACAGCAAAGATATCCATATGGGTAAGGCTTGCAAGATCAACAAAGGTGGGTAGAAACCCGAGATAAAAAAGGATTACTTTTGGGTTGGCAAGAGTAATGCCAAGTCCGCTAAAGAAGTTTTTCTTCCATGAAAGTTCTTTTATTCCCTGTACCGCAACGGGCTCTGGAGGTGAGAGCCATATTTTAATTCCCAGCCATACCAGATAGAGTCCACCGCCATATTTTACTAAGATAAAGAAACTTCCCAAAAGTTCAGCCATGGTAGAAAGTCCACAGACAGCGAGTAGCAGAAATATAAGATCACCCGTAACAATCCCAAGCGCAAGAACTGCGGCATGGGAAAACCCATTGGCAAGAGCCCGTGCCACCGTGGCAAAGACTCCCGGGCCAGGGGAGACTGCCAGAAGAAACATGGCAGCACCAAAGCCCAGAAGAGAATATATTGTCATGGGGACGCCATTGATGGTTTCTTTAAAAAATGGTTATCCATTATTGTTGATGGACTCGTAAAAACCTTCATATGCGAGGCGCACATTTTTTATTAAAGTGCTTTTGCCTTAGCCATGGAACGTTTAAATGCGTCAGCTGACCCTGCAATAATTGCATCATCAACACAGAAAGCCAATCGAATATAACCGGGAGCTCCAAACCCGCGCCCAGGTACTGCCAGGATTTTTTCTTCCTGAAGAATTGCGCAAAACTTCACGTCATCTTCAATCGGAGATTTCGGGAAGACATAAAAAGCCCCTTTTGGAGGGATGAAGTCAAAGCCGGCATCCGTCAAAATCTTACAGAAGGTCTCACGTCTTTTTTGGTAAATTGAGTTGTCTACACTTGCATCCTGAAGTTCGGCAACTACACGCTGCATAAGGGCAGGGGCATTAACAAATCCTAAGATCCTGTTTGCAAGGGTTATCGCATTGAGAAGTGCAGCCTTATCTGTGATATCAGGGTGTACTGCCAGATATCCGATTCGTTCTCCGGGTAAGGAAAGATCTTTGGAATATGAAGAAAGAACAATGGAGTTCCTGGTGGATTGTAGAACGCTGCCCACAACATTGTCATCAAAAATGATTTTACGATAAGGCTCATCGGCCAGCAGGTAGATTGTGGTTTTAAATTCTGCACCTTTTCTGTCCAGCAGTGCGCCCAGCTCATTCAACGCTTCCTGTGAGTAAATCTGCCCTGTGGGGTTATTGGGTGAATTGGTGATTACTGCTTTTGTTTTGCTGGTGAGGGCAGCTTCAATGGCGGCCAAATCAAGGTTGAACTCCGCATCTGTCTGTACGACTTTGCTCACTCCACCGTGGTTATCCACATAGAAATTATATTCAACAAAATAAGGAGCAAGAAGGATTACCTCTTCTCCCGGATTAAGGAGTGCTTTCATTACAATATTAATAGCTCCGGCAGCACCGCAGGTCATGAGCATGTCGCCATGAAAGACATTGACGCCCTGTTCTTTAGACATTTTACCTGCAAGGGCTTCACGCACCCACGGATACCCGCCATTTGGCATGTATGCATGCACTCCGGGAGTCTCATCTTTTACGATTTCCCGGATAACTTTGTTGTATTCTGATGGTGGTGGTACATCGGGGTTTCCGAGGCTGAAATCAAAAACATTTTCAGCACCGTGCTCGGCTTTCATCTTGGCTCCTTCTTCAAACATCTTACGAATCCAGGATGATTTTTCAGCAAAATCACGCATTTTTGTTGAGATAGTCATTTTGGCTTACTCCTTTATATGTACAATGATGGTATTGTTTAGCCTTTCTTGAAGAAATCGTATGCGGCATTGATTTCTTTCATTTTTTCTTCGGCAACAAGACGAAATTCTTCACCAAGATGCTGAACTTTATCAGGATGGTATTTCATGCTGAGTTTTCGATGGGCTTTTTTTATGGTTGCTGCATCTGCTCCGGGTTTAAGGCCAAGTACTGCGTAGTATCGGTCTGCAGCGCTTTGTCTGCTGGAGGTTTGTTGCTGCTGTCCATATTTAAATTTTGCCTCAATGGTTCGTTTATCATAATCTTTTATCTGTAGGTAGTCGGCGATATCACGTGCAATTTTTAATTCTGCCTCTGGGACCTGGGACTTAGTATACAAGACCTGGTAGATAAGTTCCAAAAGAATGAGTCGCGGCTCGTATGCAAATGTATCCCGGAATTCCCGGAGGAGTCCTTCCATGGATTGTGTAGTGGATACAGCCTCTTTGATCAGATCCTTTACCCAATACATTTTGGTTTGATCATATCGCAGGTTTTGCTGAAAAAAGCGCTGGATGGTGGTGATCTCTTCTTTACTGACAACGCCATCAATTTTGGCAATATTGATCAGGATCTGAACCAGCAGCCACACAAAGCGATTATGGCTTTCTGTCTGGGAAGCCTCATATGTGGATACTTTTTTCTGAATCCAGTAACTAAATCCCCAGAAGATCCCGGCAAAGAGAAGAACGCCTATGATGCCTGAGTAAAGAAGGAAACCAAGGAAATTGAAAAGGCCCGAAAACCCACCGGTAAGGAGACTGAAAAGAAGAACAATGAGGATGCATCCTCCGCATCCCGGTTGTTCGTGTCGTTGGTATTGCATGTGTATGTACTATATAAAATTATTCTTTATTGGTAACTGCTCACAGGGCACCGCATCTCTGCGGAGTCTCGTTCCTTACCTGCGCGGTCACGCTGACTTGCGTATGACTTATATGCTGCGCCAGCCTGCCTGCGAAAAGATGCAGCACCCTGTAAGCAGTTTAAAAATCGTTGTTTGCGAAAGTAAGTCGCTCACCCCGTGAGTAGTTACCTTTATTGTTTGTAACTGTCTTCGCCAAACAGTGCATCAATGAATTCATCAGCGTCAAAATCGCGCAGGTCATCAATTTGTTCGCCAATGCCGATAAAACGAATGGGAATGGCAAGTTCACGGCAGATACTGGCAACAATACCACCTTTTGCCGTACCATCAAGTTTGGTTAAAGCAAGACCGGTTATGTCCACGGCAGCATCGAACAGTTTGGCTTGAGAAACTGCATTTTGTCCGGTTGTTGCATCGAGTACCAATAAAATCTCATGGGGCGCTCCCTTGAGCCTTTTTCCCATGACCCTTTTAATCTTTTTTAACTCTTCCATAAGATTAACCTGGGTGTGGAGCCTTCCGGCTGTATCCACGATCACCACATCGTACTTTCCTGCAACTGCCTGATCCATGGCATCAAAGGCCACAGCAGACGGGTCGGCACCTTCCTGCTGATGCACAACATCCACCCCATTTCGCTCGCCCCATATTTTAAGTTGGGCTACAGCCGCAGCACGAAAGGTATCAGCGGCAACAAGTAAAACGGATTGCCCGGAGCGTTTAAACTTTTTGGTGATTTTACCAATGGTTGTGGTTTTACCAACACCATTTACGCCAACAACCATGATTACAAAAGGGCCTTTTTTCGGCATGACCAGCTCTGCCGGTTTGTCTGACTCCATGATAAAGGAGCGCAATTTTTCTTTGAGTACTGTTCGTAATTCTTTGGGATCTGAGAGTGAGTTCCTTTTGACACGTTTTCTGGCATCATCAAGGAGTTCTATGGTGGTACTGATACCTAAGTCTGCAGTAATCAGAATTTCTTCAAGCTCATCAAAGAGGTCGGCATCGATTTCTTTACTCCCCAGAAAGAGGGTGTCCATTCGGTAGACCAGTGATTCCTTGGTCATGCTCAACTTTGTGGAAAGCCTTTGAAACATTGAGCCTATTCCTGTTTTTTCAACATCAGGAGATTCTTCTGTTTCAATGGGTGGGCCATCGTTAACAAATGCTTCAGAGTCTGGAGACTCCTCAGTTACGGGTTCTTTCGAGACAGGAGATTCCTCGATAACAGGTTCCTCGATAACAGGAGGTTCCTCTGAAGCCACCTCTTCAGCGGAAGATATTTCTTCACCAACGGGTTCTTCATTTTCACCAACGGGTTCTTCAATAACGGGTGCTTCTGGGGTGACGTTTTGCGGCAGAGGAATTTCCTCAGTTATTATTGTTTCCTGCACTTGTTCATCAACTGGTGCAACCGCATCTTTATTTTTAGAAAATTTCTTTTTAAACCAACCTAACATGCATGTATTCCTTTGTTGAAATCGGACTGAGTCAAAAAATAAGTAGTTTGTATCTGTTTACAAGCAACTCTCTTGCTCTAACTTCTGGTTGCTGTGGAAAATTTATCCTCGGAATATCAGTAATATGCCGATGATAAAAAAATCTCACACCTTGATTTAGGGAAAAATGTCTCATTGCTGGACAGATACTGGTTAAGAAAACTTTCCATATTACGGCTAGATCATGAAGAAAGCAATAAAAACAGACAGGGGTTCTGGTCGCTCCCGATAATTTGAGGAGATTGATGGGGAATGGGGGATGAAATAGTTTGCTTTTCCAAAGAACAGCATTACTGTATGCCTTGATTGCGGTACCCGTTAATGGATAAGTCACTTAAGATGCTGATGTCATTAACATGTAAAAGAATATCTATATTTTATAAATTTTGATGGCGTCGTAAAAACTCTTCACCTGCTTCGTTGCTGTATTTTTTGTTTAATTACGACGTACCCTAGTACGCCGAAATCAAACAAAAAATACGCGCCTCGCATCTGAAGTTTTTTACTTAGCCATCTCTCAATTGAC
>CAMZLK010000062.1 GCA_947311475.1 uncultured Desulfocapsa sp. | reverse complement strand
ACCTCCTTGTCTCTGGCCTCGCGCTGGGTATACGAAATATAAATATCTACCTGATCCGGTAGATAGGAGTATTCTTGGGCAGGCATTACATTCCTCGTTTTAAAGGGTTATCAGAAAGAAGACAAAGGCAATCACGATGAGACCGATAATAGGCAAATAGAAGTATTTGAGAGTGTCTGACATCCTTACCTGCGAAACAGTGTCCACATCATCCAGAAAAGATGATGTATCCATGGAAAAATCAACTGCGTCATCGTCCTGCAGGCGCACATGATCATACAGTTTCCGAAACAACCTTTCCTGGTGCAGATAATACCCATCCAGCACCCAGAACATGACCACCGGCAGCAAGGCAATCAGCGTCAGCAAGGCATGGCTTTCTTTATTGGCGGCCAGGGCAATAACCGCCGCTGCCAGAGTGACGCTCCAGCCCTTGAGCAAAAAAGAATTTCCGGCCATGCGGCTGATCACCGCCTGAATCATTTCCAGGTGTTTAAGTTTCTTTTCCATAACATATCCCCCTTGATTAACGACAAAAAATCAGGCTCCAGATTCACCACTAATTCACTTTTAAGTCATTTTCCCTGAATTTGCAACAGGAGGAGAGGGGTGTTCGTGATTTCATGGTTTTCCGGGGATATCCAGAGAATCTTGCATCTAACAGAAGACATTATTGCGTTAACTGGACGAAGCATCCTCAAAAAACACGTAACAGTCACGGATTTATTATCAGCAAGCATACCTGAGAACAGGGTGGAACTTCGCCACCCTACCCTCAAGTATCACATCATACAATGCCACCCATATTGCTGACATTCCGGCTATAATTCATCGTCCCATTCAGCCAAAACTGAACGCGGCAAAGCATCAAGGTCGATCTTCTTGGCCTCTTCTATTCCCGCATGGAGGGCATCAGAGTTCATATTCTCCGTTCCCTTGGGAACCCGGGACAAAAGTGCCTGCTCCAAACTACCGAGGGCAACCTGACCTGACAAAAATCCGACGGCTCCAAGGGCCACCATATTTGCAACCAGCTCTCTGCCAATTACCTCTTTTGCGATTTTGGTAAAAGGGATGGATACCGAGCGGCTTGTGGGTAATTGCTGTACAAGTCCACCATCGACAATCAGTAAGCCATCCGGTTTCAGATCAAAAAAGTATGCATCGCAGGCCGCCTGATTCATGGCCAGTAATAGATCTACACTTAAAGCCTTGGGATAGTCTATGGGCGAGTTGGAAATAACAACCTCAGCCTTACTTTTACCCCCTCGGGCTTCGGGGCCATAACTCTGGGTTTGACAAACATGCTTATTATCAAAGCCCCCTGCCCCATCAGCCATAACAACTGCTGCCGTGATGATCCCCTGTCCACCGGAACCACTGAACCTTATTTCATATCGTTCCTCATTCTTCATAGCGCTTGATCCCGTTTTTCTCTTTAGCTTTAGTTACCTTATCGGCCTTTTCTTTTGCCTCTCCGGCAATACGCAGGTATTCTTCAGTGGAAATTGGTTTGTCCACGTCGGCGAGCACACCTATGGTTATTTTCCCTTCGAGCTCTTCGGGGCTCATTCCTTCTGCTTTTTTTACGGTTACAGACTGATCCTTAAAACCATTGATCATTTGTACGGCCCCACCAAGCTTATTCCTGCGGCCATGCTGAACATGGCAGTTTGAAATAACCTCCATGACAGAAAAGCCACGTTTCTGTATGGCCTTTGTAATCATTTGTTCAAGATGGGTTGCATGATACACCGTACTCCGGGCGACAAAAGATGCACCGGCGGCAACAGCAAGTTCTGCAATATTAAATGCATGCTCCACATGACCATACACAGATGTAGTGGATTTGGATCCGTATGGCGTGGCCGGAGAATATTGTCCGCCTGTCATGCCATAGGTCGCATTATTTACTATAATTGCTGTGAGATTAATGTTTCTTCTTGCTGCATGGATAAAATGATTACCACCAATGGCAGTTGCATCTCCATCTCCCATCACTGTTAATACCGTAAGATCCGGATTGGCAAGTTTGATTCCCGTTGAGAAGGTAAGGGCCCTGCCGTGGGTGGTATGAATGGTATTGAAATCAATATACGTAGGCATTCTTCCCGAACACCCAATACCAGAAGCCAGCACCACCTCATCTTTATCAAGTCCCAGTCCATTTACAGCACGCAGTAAGGCGCCCATAACAATACCATTTCCACACCCCGGACACCAGACATGGGGGAATTTCTTATCATGTCGTAAATATTCTTTTCTTACAATTTCAGCACGTTCAAGCATTTTATATGGTTCTCCTTAATCTAGTATATTTTGCTAGATCATACTGTTGTCAAATGTTTAAGAATTTCATCAGGTGTGATAAGTTGGCCATCAATCTTATTATGTTTTACAATTCTACAATCTGATTGATTCACCCTGGATACTTCTCTTCCCATCTGGCCCAGGTTCATTTCCGGCACCACAGCTACCCTGCATTGACGAAGATAGGTGTCAACACTTTTTCGCGGAAATGGAAACAAAGTAACCAGTTGTAAAAGGCCGGCTTTAATTCCAGCTTTCCTGGCATCACGAACAGCTCTAAGGGCTGATCTGGCAACAGAGCCGTAGGCTATTACAAAAATTTCCGCATCTTCCATAAGAAAGGTTTTTACCACCTGAATTTCATTAAAACCTTTACTTATTTTTGAATGAATTCGCCTTAAGAACTGGTCAATTTCCTGTGGGTCCTGGGTCGGATATCCTTTTTCGTCATGAACCAGACCTGTAACATGGTGTCTGTAGCCATCGCCAAAAGATGCCATGTCGGGAACACCACGATTATTATCAGCGTAAGGTTTATACCATTCAGGTGGTACATCGGGCCGTACCCTGTCAAAAACCCTTATCTGTTCATCTTCAGGAAGGACAACAGATTCCCTTGTATGGGCAACAACTTCATCGGATAAAAGAATAACCGGGGTTCTGTATTTCTCTGAGAGGTTAAAAGCTTTAACTGTGATTGAAAAACAATCGGCAACACTTGATACCGCAAGAACAATAATAGGATGATCACCATGGGTTCCCCAACGTGCCATCTGCACATCACCCTGGGATGGATTGGTGGCAAGCCCTGTACTTGGGCCACCTCGCATAACATCCACAATAACGCAGGGCGTTTCCGTGATACAGGCATACCCGAGATTTTCCTGAATAAGAGAAAAACCAGGACCACTGGTTGCAGTCATTGATTTTGTTCCGGCAAGGGATGCACCAACAACAGCACCCATGGAAGCAATTTCATCCTCCATCTGGATAAATGTGCCACCAAGTTCAGGAAGTCTTACTGAGAGCAGTTCGCTGATTTCAGATGCCGGCGTGATCGGATATCCGGCAAAAAATCTGCACCCGGCAGCCAATGCACCAGCTACGATGGCCTCATTCCCCTGGAGGAGTACCTTTTTTTGTTTCTCAGGATTTTCCATTTTCGCCTCTCCTCTTAGGGTGTCTTTCTCTTATGGTAATTGCAAAATCGGGACAGTGTATTTCGCAAAGGCGACATCCAATACAACTGTCCATTTCTTTGATGAAAGGGAATCCTGTTTCATCATATTTGATGATTTTTTTGCTGCAAAACGCACCACAGAGTCCACAGGCTTTGCACCAGTTTTTAAAGAAAACGACATTGTAGAGTTTTCTCTCCTTTTCCTTTGTTTTTGCTTTAGCTTTTGGCTTGGATACGGGAGAAGCTTTTTTGCTTTGCCTGGCACCCGGTCTGGTTTTTTTTACCATAGGTCGTAACCGATTTTTTAAGTAAAATTTGATTAAATGTACTGCGATGTATTTATAAAAAAACATCGTAGCAACTCACCTGTTTCCCTTATATATCTGCAAGAAAAAGTGTCAAGGATTTAAAGTGATTTCTAGAGAATAGCTCATTTCTTATTCATACCATGCGGGTGCTAGGCACGAAGTCCCTCTTTGCCCAATTGACCAATATCACTTGCATTTACAAAAAAAATATAGTAGTATAAGAAGTTTCTTAATTTTACTTGAGACGTAAAAAAAGATATCACCAAAATCCTTTTATTCTTCAAAAGGATTTTTCCCGTTCGTCATTCTGCAGTAATTTTGAACTAATCTGTGAAAGGAGTTGCTTTGAAAACAAAAATACTTGTAGCAAATCGTGGTGAAATTGCCATCCGCTTAATTCGCGCTATCCAGGAATTAAATTATGAGGCTGTGGCTATTTATGAGTCACCCGACAAAGATTCCCGCCATATCCGCATTGCAAATGAGGCAATATGGTTAGGTAACGGCCCACGCTGTGATTATCTTAATATTAATAAAATCATCAAAGCCGCAAAAAAATCAGGTGCAAAAGCCATCCATCCCGGGTACGGATTTTTAGCTGAAAACCCCGACTTTGCAAAAGCTTGTGAAGAAAATGATATCATCTTCATTGGCCCTTCCTCCACAGTTATCACCAATTTGGGGAATAAGGTCATAGCAAGGCAGATCATGGCTGATGCCGGGATTCCAATGGTGCCCGGCAGTGACAATCTTGCCCAGGGCGAAGAGGGGGTTCAGACTGCTCTCGATTTTGGCGAAAAATATGAGTATCCCATAATGCTCAAGGCCACCTGTGGTGGTGGCGGACGTGGAATCAGGCTCATTGAAAATGCAGAACAGATGCGAGAAGAAATACCCATCGCTCGAGCTGAAGCCAAAGCTGCATTCAATGATGACCGGGTGTACCTTGAAAAAGTTGTCATAGAACCAAAACATGTTGAAGTTCAGGTCATGGCTGATAAGGAAGGCACAACGATTCATCTTGGAACCCGTGACTGCTCAATCCAAAGAAGAAATCAAAAACTTATAGAAATTGCACCATCCATGATTGGTGACAAAAAACTTCTTGATACAATTTGTGCAACGGCAGTGAAAGCTGCAAAGGCAGCCAACTATTTTAATGCCGGCACCGTTGAGTTCCTGATTGATAAAAACTTTAATTATTATTTCATGGAGATTAATACCCGGGTTCAGGTGGAACATACTGTTACAGAAATGGTTACAGGCATCGATATTGTTCGTACACAGATCAAACTGGCTTTGGGAAAAAAATTGGCATTTTCTCAGGATGATATCAAATTACGTGGTCATGCCATTGAAATGCGAATAAATGCTGAAGACCCACAGGCCGATTTTATGCCGGAAGGTGGTAAGACCGTTACAGTGTATCGTTCTCCAGGTGGATATGGCGTTCGTCTCGATGGTTTTGTTTACCAGGGATTCACCATTCCGGAAGTCTATGATTCACTGCTGGTTAAAATGACAGTACACGGTTTTTCCTGGAATGAGACGGTGGACAGGCTTCGTCGTTGCCTCACGAATTTTGTAATTTCAGGCCCTAAAACAACCATTCCCTTTTATCTTAACATTGCCAAAGATAAGGATTTTATTGAAGGGGATTTTGACACTTCATATCTCGATAAACACCCAGATCTGTTTACCTATGATGACAATGCCAATGAGGCAAGTAAACTTGCCAACTTAATCGCAGAAATTCATCATCGTGAGCATAATCCTTACGCTGCTTAGTAACGTGAGCTTGTCCGAGAATGGTCTTTTGCCAATGCAAAAAATTCAGAGAGCAAGTCTTGAGAGCAACCATCCATAGATGATACACTCGTAAAAAGGTTTAAATCCCGATGGCGCAGACTTCGAAAAGCTTCATATGCTAGACGCCATCATAGATAACAAGGAATGAATATGGAACGAATTGTACAAGGAACATCACCGGCTGAGGTTATACGTCAGTTACAGCATACAGACGGATATCATATTACCAACACTGCCCGTGACCTCTCCCAGTCCGATTTTAAAAACAGAATCCTTTTGCACACGGATCTTTTGGCGGCAGATGCCAGAGAACGTGCCGGGTATTTTTCATTGGAAATCACAGGTGGGGCATCCGTTCACGTTGATATCCTGCGTAAACAGGTTGATCCATTTTTGAAGCTGGAAATTTTGCGTGACAAGATGCCGACAACCATGTTCCAGACACTTTGTCGTGGTGTAAATCTTTTTGGTTATCGACCATACCCGCAAAATGTTATCCGCTTTACCGTCAAAGAGTTTGCCAAGTATGTGGATGTGTGGCGTACCTTCGATTTTATGAACTATATCCCAAATATGCAGGCAGTATTTGAGGAAGTTGGGAAGGCTGGAAAAATAAATGAACCCTGTATCTGTTTTTCCACAGGCCCGGAACATACCGATGCATATTACCTGACAAAGGTTCAGGAAATCCTTGATGTAACCGGAACAGATATTATCCTCTGCATCAAAAACCATGGCGGCCTTGGAACGCCCGGTAGAATTGGTCAGCTTGTGGATGCAATTCGCCAGAAACATCCTGACCTGCCCATTCATTACCATGGGCACAACACCGATGGAAATGATGTGGGAAGGATCGTTGCAGCTGTTCAAAATGGTGCCACCATTGTTGATGCAGCAGATGCATCTTTCACCGGCTACTACGGCCCTGCACCAATTTTGACCGTTATCCAGACCTTAAAAGATCTTGGATACAATGCTGCAACTGTTGATGAAGATGCTGTCATTGAAACCTCAGAAGTTATTCGGGACGAAAGACAACATTACGAAGCCTTTGAATCTCAGATAAAAGGATTTCAACCCACAGTACAGATCCATAAGCTTCCAGGTGGAGCCATGGGATCAAGCCTTGAGCAGGCCTCAAAAGGAGGCTTTCTTGATAAAATGCCCGATATTCTGCATAAAGAACTGCCACGTGTACAAAAAGAACTTGGTAACTACTGGTCTGTGACACCCGGCTCTCAAATTCTCTGGACAACAGCTGTCTCAAACGTACAGGGTGGTGAACGTTACGGAAACCCATCAGGCGATCTGCGGAATTTACTCCTTGGAAAATATGGCCCCTTTCCTTTTTATGATCCGGAAGATTGGATTTTTGAAAAAGTTCTTGGCACCGACTGGAAAAAGGTACTTAAAGAGGAAGGCGGGGTTGAAGATATTGAAGACATGGATATCTCAAAGGAAAAAGAGACACTCACTGACAGAATTGGGGAAGAACCAACTGATCAGCAACTGGTTCTTTACCTGCAACATCCAAACGATGCCGTTGAGTTTTTCAAATTTGAATCCAAGTTTGGTAAGGTCTATGTGCTGCCCCCGTCAATCTTTCTCCATCAGGGTGGTTTTGAACCAGGTGAAACACTTCAATTCACGGATCATACCGGCAAAGAACATATTGTTGAGGTTGGCCCCTCAAATGTTGATGAAGAGGGATTGACAAGTGTTTATCTTAACGTTGATCATCATCAGCGGGTATACGATTTTGAGCCTGATCTTCCAGAAGGTGCTACGGCTAAAGCTGCTGTTATATCAAAAGAAGAGATCCTTGATTTGGCAAAAGCTGGTGATGCGCGAGCTACATTTGCAGGAAATATTTGTGAAATAAGTGTGGAGGAGGGACAAGAAGTTTCCGCAGGAGACAAAATTGCTGTCATGGAAGCCATGAAGATGCAGACACCAATTTGTGTCGAGATTGATGGTATTGTAACTGCAATTTCTGCAAAAGTCGGAGATTCCCTGCAACCAGGTGATAAGATTCTGAAAGTTGATAGCGATGAATAAGGAATTGTAATATTTTTTGCTGATACAAAAACAAAAAGGGGAAACAAAAGATTTATTCTTTGTTTCCCCTTTTTTAATTGGAGCCGACAAGCAGGATCGAACTGCTGGCCTACGCTTTACGAGAGCGTCGCTCTACCAACTGAGCTATGTCGGCTAATGTTGATGTAAATTTATTCAGTTCACAAAGAGCTGAATCCAATAAATCCTGCAAATAAAGATTTCCCTTCTATTTTTCGTATAAAATAGAATATGATGTTATATTTTTATGGCTTGTATAGCAAGGTCACCTGCCAAAGTCAAACTTTTTCCATTTCCTGTATCTTTATTCAAATATGTCCATGAAGCACACTCTAATAGCATCTTTATTATGCTTTTTTCTTTGTTCCTGTTCAGGCGATTCTGAGGAGAAACAGCAACAGGATGACACCTCAGGTGCAACAGTGGAAAAAAAAGAAAACACAACTGACACTCAACCAGGCTGCAAAGGGTGCCATTCCATGGAACTCGACTCTTCCCATGACATACAATGTACTGTTTGCCACAGTGGCAAAAATAACAGTACTGACAAAATATCCAGCCATGAGGGTTTGATCAAACGCCCTGCCCATCCTGACAATATGGCTAAAACATGTGGCCAATGCCACAGAAAACAAGTGGAAGACACTACTCATTCACTTCATTTTACAGTGAAAAATGCAGTAAATCGTACACGCCACGCTTTTGGGGCAAAAGATACACTGCAATCACTCACTGACATCCCTGTCCTTGAACCTCCTGAAACTGTTCTCAACCTTGTTGATGACCTCCTAAGGAGGCGATGCCTGCGTTGTCATCCATATTTTTCAGGAGACCGTTATCCTGCAATAGTTAGGGGAACAGGCTGTGCCAGTTGTCACTTGAGTTTTTATGAAGGAAAGCTTACTTCACATTCTTTTATAAAAACACCTCGTGATACACAATGTTTACAATGCCACTATGGCAACTGGGTTGGAGCAGATTATTATGGTCGCTACGAACATGATATGAATGATGAATACAGAACACCTTATACCACTACAAATGATTATTTTCGTCCATTTGGTGTCGAATTTCATCAGCTTCGCCCCGATATCCACCAGCAAAAAGGGCTTGCATGCGTAGATTGCCACGGCCCCAAAGAGCTTATGAGCAATAACGCTTCACAAATTCATTGTTCTGATTGTCATGACAGCTCACTGATCGTCGCTCTGTTACCAGAGCTGAATATTAGCTATAACAAAACAAATGGCTCCTACATGCTCCTATCAAGTGGTGATGGAAGGCAACACACAATACCATTCATGAAACATCCCGCGCATAAAAAATATAATAAACAGGTGGGCTGTCAAGTCTGCCATGCGCAATGGGCATTCAATGATCAAGGAACACATCTATTACGGAATGACCTTGATGAATATGAAAATTTTTCACGTCTAACCGTCCAGGGAAGCTTTGAAGTAGAACAAATTGTAAAAAACAATCTCGATTTTGATAAAAAAGAACTTCCCCATTCAATGAGTGATAAAATCACTGGTGAACAACGGCCAGGGCTATGGTACAAGGGCTTTGAACAGAGACGATGGGAACAGATAACCATAGGACGTGATAGCAATGGTCGCCTGCAGGTGATGAGGCCTTTGCTTGATTTATATCTTTCATGGATCGATGAAGAAGAAGACGTTCATTTTAATTCCATTCGAGCCGATACACCAGACAAAGGTCTGGTTCCCTATGTTCCGCATACCACAGGCCAAGCCGGACTCTATTACGCAGATCGTATTAAAAAGTATTTGGACTCGGAAAATAACGCCACTCAGCAACATGATAAATAGTATGCATTTAAAGCGACAACTCCAGCCCCCTTTTCGATATGTGCTTTTGCAGGTATTTGTTTTTTTTCTTATCTGCCTGGCTATTACCGGTGAGAGTCTCGCAGCAACCAGGAAAAACATTCCTAGAACCCAACGTCCCTATGTAATCAATCATCGTACATATTCCCCCCTCCCGTCCGCAGTAGGTTTTGAGGAAGTTGGCATCGCATCGTGGTATGGGCCTGATTTTCATGGCCACAAGACATCCAATGGAGAAAAATATAACATGTATGGTATCACCGCTGCCCATAAATTACTTCCCATGCAAACAATGCTTCTGGTAAAAAACATTGACAACGGCAAGGAGACAATTGTTCGCGTTAATGACAGAGGACCATTTGTGCAGGGACGAATAATTGACCTAAGCTATGGTGCTGCCAAAAGAATCTCTCTTGTGAAATCCGGTACAGCCAGAGTTAAAATCATAGCACTTGGCGAAACAACCTTTAGTAAAAAAACAGGTAAACGGCGTTTTAAAAAACATGCTGATCTGCGATCAGGGGAATATTATGTTCAGATCGGTGCATTTACCAAGAAGTACAACGCCCTGTCCCTTCAGGAAAAATTCCTCGATGCAGGGCACCGTGCGGTATTGCGAGAAGTTTTGATTAATGGGCAAACCTTTTACCGTACTCAGGTTTATGTGGGAAAAACATTGGGTGGAGCCAGGAAAAGAGAACAGATCCTGAGGGAAAAAGGTTACAAAGGATCTTTTATTATTGCCAGATAAGCACTAGGAGCCTGTCCGAGAGTGCCTATTCTCGGACAGGCTCCTAGTAAAAAGACTTATGCGCTGTCAACCTTTCGAACCTTTTGCACAAAGTCAATAATCTTTGCATGATCTTTAACACCAGGTTCTATTTCCACACCGGAATTCACATCAACACCAAATGGTCTCACTGTCCGGATGGCGGTTTCTACGTTTTCAGGTGTAAGTCCACCCGCAAGAATTACGGGAAGCTGCAGGTCGAGCTGTTTAATAATATTCCAATCGAAAATTTCACCAGTGCCCCCGGCATTACCCTTTTTATATGTATCTAAAAGATAGCCGTGCACAACATCATCGTAGGGAGTGAAATCTGATTTCTTTGTGGAACTACTCACTCGAAAAGCCTTTACTACATGACATGGCGAGGCGAAACGTTCAACACGCTCACAATATTTTTTATCTTCCCGACCATGTAACTGGGCATGGGAAAGTCCGCAATATTCAATTATTTCTTCAGCTTCTTCCCTGTCTCTATCCACAAATACGCCAACACAATCAACAAAGGGAGGGACTTTTGAAACAACGTTTCTCACAAAATCAGGCTGTACACCCCTTGGGCTCTTTTCATAAAAAATAAATCCGAGTGCATCAAGCCCTTGAGAAATACCAAATTCAACATCCTTGATTCTGGTGAGGCCACACATTTTAATCCGTGTTCGATAAGTCATTTTTTTCATTTACCTCGCAGCCCCTCTAGACTATTCCCCCCATTCTCACCTCTCATTAAGGTTTCCCCAATGAGCGCAGCGCATACACCTGCACGACCAAGTCTCCGAATATCATCTGCTGTCTTCAATCCGGATTCTCCAACAACAGCAATGCCTTCCGGGATCATCTTTTTCAGTCTGAAGGTTGTATTTGTGTCCATTGAGAAGTCTTTCAGATTTCGGTTGTTTATTCCAATCAGGTTTGCTTCTGTCCTGAGTACTGTTTCAAGCTCCGCTTCATCATGAACTTCAACAAGGCAATCAACGGAATATTCTTTTGCGTGGGCCATAAAATCCCTTAACTGATAATAGTCAAGGATGGATGCCATGAGAAGGATAGCATCGGCCCCACAAATCTGGGCTTCGTCTATTTGTAAAGGATCAATAATAAAATCCTTTCTCAGCACAGGAATATCAACTTTTTCTCTAGCCTGTAACAGGTATAAAAGAGCCCCCTGGAAAAAATCAACATCTGTCAAAACAGAAATTGCCTGTGCTCCGTTTTGTTCGTAATTCATGGCAATTTGAACAGGATCAAAGTCAGGACAGATTAACCCTTTCGATGGCGAGGCTTTTTTGGCTTCTGCAATAATAGCAACACCTGAAAAATCACAAAGTGCGGTGCGGAATCCACGGGGAGATGGGATTTCCTTTTCGGCAAACGGAGTTGGTATGTGCACACCGTTCTTTTTCAGGAGAGCTACTTCTTCTTTTTTACGTGCGACAATTGTATCAAGTATATGTGCCATTACAGGGATATATCAGGTTGTATGAAAGTAAAGGATGAGGTTCGCAACTTACTGGTTTGTCAGGGTAACCAGTTGTTCAAATTTAGTAAGCGCTGCCCTTGAATCAATAATCTCCGCGGCTTTAGAGATACCACTTTGCAGATCCTCACAGAGTCCTGCGGCCATTAATGCAGCTCCACTATTCAAAAGCACCATATCACGTTTAGCCCCCATTTCCCCACCAAGCACTGCCAATAACAGGCTTGCAGATTCTGCTGCACTGGAGCCACCAGCAAGCTCCTCAAGAGTTGCCAGGTTTAACCCTAACTGTTCCGGGCTAATTGAGTAAGTAGATATTTCACCATCATTTAATTCTGTTATTTTGGTTTTTCCCGTCACAGTCAATTCATCAAGGTTCCCTTCACCGTGTACAACGAGTGCCCTTTTTGATCCCAGCTTTTTAAGGACATGGGCCATTGGCTCGGTCAGATCACCATTAAAAACACCAAGTACCTGAACATTGGCGCTGGCAGGGTTTGTCAGGGGCCCAAGGATGTTAAAAATAGTCCGCACACCCATTTCCTTACGAGGGCCAATGGCATGTTTCATTGCACCATGAAGAGCTGGAGCAAAAAGAAATCCAATACCAATTTCCTGTATGCAATTCCCTATTTTTTCGGGACTTATATCAAGTTTAACGCCAAGTGCTTCAAGGACGTCGGCGCTTCCGCAATTACTCGACACTGAACGGTTTCCGTGTTTAGCTACGGGTATTCCAGCACCTGCGACAACGAATGCAGTGGTTGTTGAGACATTAAAGGTTCCGGAACCATCCCCACCCGTTCCACAAGTATCAACAAGGACATCACCCGCGGCAGTATTTACTCCTGACTCAATCGTAGTGGCCTTTTCACGCATGACCCGAACGGCACCTGTAATTTCCTCAACGGTTTCACTTTTCATCCGCAAAGCCGTAATAAAAGATCCAATCTGAGCGGGACTTGCTTCCCCACTCATGACCTGATTCATCACATCAATCATCTCAGCTTCAGACAAGTTTTCTCTAATTATAACCTTGGCAATTGCTTCTTTAATATTCATCTACTTTCCTATCATAAAATTCTTTAAAAGTGCTGTTCCAGCTGGTGTCATAATTGATTCCGGATGAAATTGAACACCTTCCAGTTGAAACTCCTTGTGACGGAGCCCCATGATCTCACCTTCTTGGGTCCAGGCACTAATTTCCAGACATTCCGGGACTGTTTCTCTTTCCACAATCAACGAATGGTAGCGCATGCCATCAAATGGGTTGGGGAGATCTGTAAACACCCCCTTATTGTCATGGAAGATAGGGGAAGTCTTGCCGTGCATAATTCGTGAGGCCCTGATCACCCTACCACCAAAAGCCTCCCCGATTGACTGATGCCCGAGACAAACACCAAGAAGTGGAATCTGTCCACTAAAACGCTTAATGGTGTCAATGGAAATCCCTGCCTGAGATGGGGTGCATGGGCCGGGTGATATTAAAATTCGATCGGGATTCAAAGCTACAATTTCATCTATATTTATTTTGTTGTTTCTAAAAACGCGAATATCTGCGGCACTATTTTCCGTTAGTTCATTTCCGGCAATGGTTTGAACAATGTTGTAGGTGAATGAATCGTAATTATCTATAATAACAAGCATGGCCTAAAACCCCTTTTCTGCAAGTTCGACTGCTCGTCGCAATCCCATGGATTTATTGATTGTTTCTTCGTATTCCTTCTCAGGATCAGAGTCAAAAACAACTCCTGCACCAGCCTGTACCCAAAGATCATCACCCTGCATGATAAATGTTCTGATTGTAATACAAAAATCCATGTTCCCTGAAAAACCGAAATAGCCTACTGCACCGGCATACGGACCACGGCCATCAGGTTCAAGCTCGTCTATAATTTCCATCGCCCTGATTTTTGGTGCTCCACTCACAGTACCTGCAGGGAAGCATGCCTTCATCACATCGAACTGATCTTTATCTGTATCTATTAGGCCATGGACGCCAGAAACTATATGCATGACATGACTGTAACGTTCCACAACCAGTAGATCGGTCACCTCAACCGCTCCAGCACTGGCAACTCTGCCGACATCATTGCGCCCAAGATCAACAAGCATGAGATGTTCTGCACGTTCTTTAGGGTCTGCGAGTAATTCTTTCTCAAGTGCCAGATCCTCTTCTTTGGTGGCTCCACGCTTTCTGGTTCCGGCAATGGGGCGAAGCTCGATCTGCGATTCTTCCTTGCGAACAAGAATTTCCGGAGAAGAGCCTATTTGGATAAGATCTCCCAGTTTTAGAAAAAAGAGATAGGGACTGGGATTAATATGTCGCAAAGCCCTGTAGAGATCAAGGGGCACAATATCTGTCTTGGTATGAAACCGCTGGGACACAACAACCTGTATAATATCACCAGCTTTTATGTATTCTCGTGCTTTATCCACCATGGAACAAAATTCCTTCTTCTCCATATTGGATTTAAAAGTATGATCTGTCTGGCTTCCAGCCACACTTGACCCAAGCAGAGAAACAGGAACAGCTGAACGAAGGAGCTTAATCACCGAATCGATTCTTTTGGTAGCATCAAGATAAACAGTTTCACAGTCAGTACTTTCATTAACAGCTACCCAGCAGACGACTGTTACCGTTTGTTTGAAACTGTCATGAACCAGGACAAGACGTGGAATCATAAAGGAGGAATCAGGAAAATCCAACGGCTGCTTACTGCTTGGCAGCTCTTCCATAAAACGAACCATATCATATCCAAGAAACCCTACTGCCCCCCCACAAAACCTTGGGAGATCATCATTTTCAACTGCTTTACAATCCTCCAGTATTCTCTGGAGTGTTTCCAGCGGAGTTCCTTCAGTTAAGGTATGGGCCGAAAGGTTCTCATCAAAGTTTTTAATCGTGATATCATTTCCTTTTGATGAAAAAGTGAGCAGGGGGTCATACCCTATAAAAGAATACCGTCCCCACTTCTCCCCTCCTTCCATACTCTCAAAAAGAAAGATATGCTCTTCTTCTCCGGCAATTTTAGCAAAAAGAGTAAGTGGAGTATCGAGATCTGATATGATTTTCCGATAAACAGGTACCAGACCCGTTTGAGGGGCATTCGATAGAAAAGTTTTATAATCGGGAAGATGTGTCGTTGTTGTCATGACTTAATAATACTAAGGGAAAAGTGAATCTGCTAATTGAAAGTTTGCGATATAGTCAACAAAACAACTTGATGGCGTCGTAAAAACTCTTCACCTGCTTCGTTGCTGCATTTTTTGTTTAATTATTCCGTACTCTAGTATGCCGAAATCAAACAAAAAATACGCGTCTCGCATCTGAAGTTTTTTACTTAGTCATCTCTCAATTGACCTTTTTACGAGTTTATCGATCATGATGGCGTCGTAAAAACTTTTCACCTGCTTCGTTGCTGTATTTTTTGTTTAATTACGACGTACCCTAGTACGCCGAAATCAAACAAAAAATACGCGCCTCGCATCTGAAGTTTTTCGAAGTCTGCGCTATCTACTTAGCCATCTCTCAATTGACCTTTTTACGATTTTATCAGAATTGAGTGGAATAGTTTTTTTTATTTGAAAAATATCTTGTAAAACCCCCTGCTGATGAATGTCGGCAGGGGGCTTTTTTATGTACAAACTATGCGTATCATAAAAACCACTATCATCTTATTGCTGAGTCTTGTTTTTGTATTGTTTGCGGTACGATTTTTGTTTATTGACACAATTGTAAATTATTCACTGCAAAAAACAGGTGCTGAAGGAGTTTCAGTCCATATCTCAGAGATGAACTGGAAACAGACTCATATTGATACGTTTTCAGCCACATATTCGTTATCGAATGGTGATAAATATACACTTGGATTTCATGATGTATCTTTGCGCTATACCTTGTCAGAGATTCTAACAAGTAGGAAAATCAGTCGGATCAACATCGAAGAACTAAATCTTCACCTGCTTAAAAAATCCAATACCCCTGATACAGATCTTAACTTTCCTGAGCAGATTGAATTATTAAAAGATGAGTTGCGCGCAAAAATTCCGCTGGGAAATTTCAGCATTAATCATCTGCAGTTTCAAGGTGATTTTCCATTACAGTTATTAGATAAGAATATTCAGCTAAAGAGCTCTTTTGCAGACAAAGTTATTCAGGCTGAGATGAATATGGTATTGGCACCTGATATACGGCTCAGTATTGATATGCAGAGCCCAGATGCCAAGCATTGCTCTGTTGATATTGTTCTTTGGAAACAGGGTGTCGAGGTAATAATAACAAAAATTTTACTGCAGCCGAAAAATCTTTCAGGGACTATTACGTCGCAATTGAAGCTACTGCGGGATGTATTACTGCAATCTGGCCTCTTGGCTGATTTTCCTGAAAGCGGTGGCTCTCTGTTAATGGATATTGATATTCCTTTAATTGGCACCCGGAAGAAATCATTTTCAGCAAAGGTTGCCGTCTCTGATCCTGTTTTTCCAGGTTTCAATGCATACAACATTCAGTTGCAGTTATTTGGCAGATTTTCCAGAGAAGAATTGCTACTTGATACAGAATCAAATTTTCAGGCTGAGAATCTGCATTTTGGGAAAACCAGTTTTGAAAAACTGTTTGTGGATCTTCAAGGAAGTTTTACCAAACAGGATGGCCAGTTTGTCTTTGAAATAGCTGAACAGCAGGATTTACAAATTAAAAGATTTGTGACAGAGAAAGCGGACATTGTTGGATTGAATGTGCACTTTAACAAGCCCATACAATTACTATACCACGGAAGTACCTTGTCTGTGAAAGGAAATGGCCTGCGCTTTGATCCTATGCAGATTAAGGAAGGCGAACGATTTTACGAACTTGGAAAGTTGGGTTTGCGGAATTTTGAGTTGAAAAACTCACGTGCTGGCCTTCAGTTGTCCGCAACCTATACTCTTCCTACGGTTCTTATAAATGCTCAGAACAAACAACTTCCTCTAAAAGAGTTGTCTGGAGCATTTCAACTAAAAGAAAATAAACTCGCTCTAAGCGTGCAACTTGTTCCCGAAAAACTTCCTTCACGTATGCAGGTTAATCTTAAGCACAACCTGACCACTGCCTCCGGGAGTGTAAAACTGAAAACAGATCGAAGGATTAACCTGGGTGGTGAGGGAGATTCTCTTGCGGACCTGTTTACGCCCTGGCCATATCCTTTTAATCTGGATGGCGGAAAAATTGCTTTTCAGGCAAATGGAGCCTGGAATCCCAAAGGAAAATTCAAGCTATCGGCCTTTGTTTCTGTAACAGGAGGGAAGGGTTATTATAAAAAGTTTTTGTTCAATGGTCTGGATGTCAGGCAGGATCTTGTGGTTTTGCCAGAGTTGTACTCAAAAACAGAGGGGAGCTTTTCTCTAAAAGAACTCATTGGTGGTATTGATGTCCATGATGTCAAAACAGATGTGACTTTACTTCCTGTTGAAAGTTGTCCCTTACCAGAGGTGCAAATCAACAATTTCAGTGCTTCTGTATTTGATGGCAGAGTTGGCTCTAAAGTTGTGAATTATGATTTGAATGATCCGGACAGTAGTTTTTCTGTGGATGTAGAAGCTCTTGACCTTGGCAAGTTAGTTGGTCTTATTAAGATGAATTCGCTTTATGTCACAGGGTTGATTAGTGGTTCCATTCCTGTGAAAGTTAAAGGAAAAGATATTTCTGTAGAAAGTGGAGGCTTGTCCAGTGATGATCCAGGCGGTGAAATTCGTTACACACCAGGGAATATGAATCAGGGAGGATTGACGGCCTATGCTTTAAAAGCAGTGGAAGAGCTGCAGTATAAATCGTTGAATGTCACTGCAAGGTATCAGCCTTCAGGGCAACTTGATCTTGATATCGGGCTTAAAGGAGTCAGCCCCGGTCTTGAAACCAGACGTCCTGTACATCTTAATATTCATGCTGAACAGAATCTTCCGGCACTTTTGCAAAGTTTGAGGTTTAGTAAAGGATTGACCGAGGAACTGGACAAACGTGTAAAACAACATTACAACTAAATACTAATGATTATTGAATTGATGCTTGCATGGTCTTGAGATAGATCCTGTTGAATATCCATATTTCTTAAAGTTGTTTGGGCTAAAGGAGATTGTTTATGAAATATAATGTGGCTCTGATGCTCTTAGCAGTATTTATACTGAGCAGTTTTGGTTGTAGTCCCACTGTGAGGGTGGCGGCACCGGATGAACCAATTACCATTAATCTTAACGTTAAGATACAGCATGAAATTCTGGTTAAAGTTGATAAAGAATTAGAAGACGTCCTAAGTGAAGACAGCGGTCTGTTTTAATAACTACGATACGAATGACTATCCAGTAAAGGAGAGTATAGTTATGAAAAAAATAATCCCCCTTATTCTTATGGGTCTGTTACTGGCCTGCTATCCCGCCATGGCACTGGACCTTCAAAGCGCCAAAGCAAAAGGAATGGTTGGTGAAACTACCACCGGATATCTGGCACCTGTTTCAGGAGGAGCTGATGTTAAAAAACTGGTAAATAGTATTAATGCCAAACGCAAACAGGTCTATGTTAAGATTTCCAAGCGGAACAAAACACCTCTTGGTGCTGTGGAACAGTTGGCCGGGAAAAAGGCCATCGCAAAAACTCCGGCCGGTCAGTTTATAAAAGTAAATGGAGCCTGGAAAAAGAAATAATTATTTTAAGCACAACCTGAAAATATAAAAAGCCCCTTGCTGACTTTGGTCAACAAGGGGCTTTTTTT